>CAURMS010000066.1:0-6871 GCA_963526085.1 uncultured Campylobacter sp.
TATGATAGGCTTTGTGGGGCTCATCATCCCGCACACGCTACGCATGATACTAAAAACCTCGAGCAACATCGTTTTGATACCTATTAGCGCCTTTGCGGGCGGGTTTTTCCTGCTAGCCTGCGACACGATAGGCAAAAGCGTTCTAAGCCCGACCGAGGTACCTATCGGCGTGGTTACGGCGTTTTTCGGCGCTCCGTTTTTTCTATTTTTAGCTATCCGCTCAAGCAGGAGCATATAAGGTGAAAGTAGAAAAACTATGCTTTAGCTACGGCAAAAAAGAGATACTAAAAAACGTAAATTTAAGCCTTGAAAACGGTCGTTTCGTAGGGATTTTGGGTCCAAACGGCTGCGGCAAATCCACTCTTTTAAAAAATATCCTAAAAATTTTATCGCCAAATAGCGGCGTGATCACGCTAGAAAACAAAAAATTGGAGGATTATTCGCTAAAAGAGCTGGCTAAAATTTTAGGCTTCGTGCCGCAAAAAACGGTTCTAAGTATGCCTCTAACGGTCGAGGATATCGTGCTAACGGGGCGCTTTTGTCACCTAAAAAGCCAGTTTAGCGGATACGACGCAAACGACGTAGCAAAAACCTACGAGATCATGCGCCTGCTTGACGTAGAGCGGTTTGCTAAACGCAGCGCCCACTCTTTAAGCGGCGGAGAATTTCAGCGGGTGCTGCTAGCTAGAGCGCTAGTTAGCGAGCCTAAGATTTTGCTCCTTGACGAGCCTACGAGCGCGCTAGATCTAAACTACGGGGTTCAGATGTTAAAGATCTGCGAGGATTTGACTAGAGAGCTAAATTTACTCTCCGTAGCCGTGCTACACGATCTAAATTTAGCCGCTATGTTTTGCGACGAACTCGTGATGTTAAAAGACGGCGAGATACGCCATACGGGCATAGCAAAGCAGCTTTATACAAAAGAAATTTTGTATGAAATTTACGGGCTAGACTGCGAAATTTTAGAGCACGGCGGCATGCCGTTCGTCGTGCCCGTAAAGCGATAAATTTATAAATCAAATTTGAAAGGATTTTCTATGAAAAAAATAGCCGCACTTTTACTTGCTGCCAGTTGTCTTTTGGCGAATTTAACCGCAAACGCGCCCAAAAAACTAGTCGTACTAGACCCATCAGTCGTCGAGATAGTCTATATGCTAGGCGCGCAGGATCAGTTAGCGGCCATCGCTACGCTTCAGTTTTCTAAAATTTGGCCCGAGGATCAAACTGTAAAGCTAAAAAGCGTAGGCACGTACACGAAGCCAAATATCGAGCAAATCGTCGAGCTAAAGCCTGATCTCGTTGTCACCAGCTTTCACTCAGCAAACGTAAACGAAAGCCTTGCTAAATTTAACCTAAAAACCCTCACGCTAAAAGCAGATAGCGTCGGCGATATCTACAAAAATATCGAAGAAATCGGCAAAATAACGGGCAAAGAGCAAAAAGCGAGCGAAGTCGTAAGCGAGATAAAATCCAAAATCGACTCTTTTGCAAACAGCGAAGTAAAAGGCAAAAAGATACTCGCGGTATTTTCATCGACGCCGCTTACGGGCTTTAGCTCAAAGACACTGCCGGGCGATATCTTTAACAAACTCGGACTAAAAAACATCGCCGATAGCGTAGAGGGCTCGACTCCGATCGTCTCGACCGAGTTTATCTTATCGCAAAATCCGGACTTCATCGTCGTTATAGGCGGCATGGGCGGGGATGGCGAAAATTTCCTAAAACAAAATCCGGTGCTTAAAAAAACGAACGCCGCCAAAAACGGCAAAGTACTCACCGTGCCCTCATCGATGCTGCTTAGAGGCACGCCTCGCATAGGCGAAGCCGTAGATAAATTTTACGAGATGCTAAGCAAATAATGCGCTATTTTCTAGTCTCGCTCGTCTTAAATTTAGCTCTGCTTTTTTTGCCGTTAAACTCGCGCCAGATAGAGAGCGCAAAACCGCAAGAAACGATAAAGATAAAGCTAAATTTGACGCAAGAAGAGCCCAGCAAAGAGACTAGAGAGTATATACCGCCTCAAAGCGCCGAGCCGCTAGAAAAACCTATGGAATGGCCGCAAGAAACGCAGCCCCAACCGGTCAAATTTGAGCCCGAGCTCAAGCCCGAAATTTTACAGCCAAAGCCGGTAGAGCCGGAACCCAAAAAGTCAAAGGAGGAGAAAAAGCAACCCCCAAAGCCAAAAATAAAAAAGCCAATCTCGCCAAAGCCGGCGCAAACGGTAAAAGAGGAGCCTAAATTTGAACCCGCACCCGCACCCGCGCCGAGTCAAATTTTACCCGCCGAGCAAAGCGCGCTGCCTAGCTCAAATTTAGCCCCCGCAAAGCAGCCCGCCGCGCAAGATAGCGGCGAAGCAAAAGAGCAAAACGTCTGCAAAGAGGGCGTGGGCTTTACCGTGACGCGCGAACCGGAGGCCAAATATCCCAAAAAAGCGCTCATGCTGAGGTTAAGCGGGACGTTTAAGGTCGAGGTTGATTTTAAATTTGACGGAGAGATAAAGATAATAGCCGTTCGCGGAAAAAATAAAATTTTTAACGACGAAGCCGTAAAAATAACAAAGGAGTTAGAAATTAAAGCGTTAAAAAATATATCGCACTGTATAATCACCAAACCTTACGAGTTCAAAACGGAGGAATAGATGTTTGAAACCAGACAAAAAGGGCACGCCGGACCGACGCGTCCTAAAAAAATAAAAATGGCGACTAACGCCGAGGTCGAGAAATTTTTAACCGAGGAGCTGCCGACGCAAAAGGACGGCGTGATCTATATCCACGTGCCTTTTTGTGACAATATCTGCTCGTTTTGCTCGATGAACCGCACAAAGCTAGAAGACGAGCTAGATAGCTACACACAATATCTACTGGGCGAGATCAGGAAATACGGCAAATTTCCGTATCTGCAAGCTAAAAATATCCGTAGCGTCTATTTTGGCGGCGGAACTCCTACGATACTAAAAGAAAAGCACCTAGAACCGATCATCACGGCTCTGCACTCAAATTTTAATATCTCGGACGACTGCGAATTTAGTCTAGAAACCACGCTGCATAATCTAAATTTAAGCAAAGTGCGCCTGCTAGAAAGCCTAGGCGTAAACCGCTTTAGCATCGGCGTGCAGACCTTTTCGGACAAAGGCCGCAAGCTGCTAAACCGCGTCCACGACAAAAAAGGCGCAATAGAGCACCTAAAAATGATCAAGCAAAATTTTAGCGGCATGGTTTGCACAGATATTATATTTAACTACCCTGAACAAACGATAGACGAAGTGCTAGAAGACGCCCGCCTAGTCGATGAACTAAATATCGACAGCACGAGCTTTTATTCGCTTCAGCTTTTTGAAAAATCAGAACTTGCAAAGACCGTGTCGCAGGATTATTACGACGTAAATTACGAGCGCGAGCTGCATAACGCGTTTGTAGAAAAGCTGCTAGATACGGGCAACTACGAGGTGCTGGAGCATACTAAATTTAACCGCATAGGCCGCGACCGCTATCAGTATATCCGCCTAAGCCACGAGGGTGCCGATATCCTGCCCCTTGGAAGAGGCTCTGGCGGAAGGCTAGGCTACTACGACATCTATAACGCAAAAGAAAAAATGCGTATGATAAATAAAGTAGACGACAAACAGCGTGCCCAAGCGCGGCTAAAAAACCTCTTTATGTACCCAAAAATCGACCTCGCGCAGGTAAAAAGCTTCGTTAGCGATGAGACCTTTAGCGCGCTAATGGAGTTTTTCAAAAAATGCGAAAGTAAAGGCTATATGCACATAGAAAACGGCTTTTTAAACTACACGACGGGCGGCGTATTTTGGGGTATGTCGATCGGCGCCGAAGTAGCAAATATCTCACAAAAGGACTTTGAATGAAAAAAATAGTTATCTACACGAGCGCGACCGGAAATACCGAGAAAGTCGGTCTTGCCATCGCAAACGAGCTTGGCTGCGAAGCGGTCAAATTTACCGAGGATCTGCATCTGGATTTGGACCGATACGACTTTGTAGCGCTTGGATTTTACGTCGATAAGGGCGACGTGGAGCCTAAATTTAAACGCTTTTTACGCGAGATAAAGGGCAAAAAAGTGGGCGTGTTTATGACGCTGGGCATGGATCCCGAGCACGAGCACGCGATAAACTGCCTAGAAAAGGCAAAAGTCGTACTGCGAGAGGGCGAAAATGAAATTTTACGCAAGTTTTACTGTCAAGGCGCGATCGATCCAAAAGTCATAGAGCAACTACGTAAAATAGGCGAAGCTGCGCCTAACGACCCGCGCTACGCCGTAACTCCTGAGCGCGAAGCCAGATGGGCTAGAGCCGCGACTCACCCCGACGCAAACGACCTAGAAAACGCTAAAGCGGCGTTTAAAGGAATATAAATTTGCCGCCGCCTGGCGGTCAAATTTGCTCAAAAAGCGGGCGCATTTTAAATTTGTAAATTTACGCCCTATTTTTATCTTTATTTTAAATTTTACTCACCGAAACCCGCATCTTGAAAGTGCTAAATTTGAAATGTCGCTAATTTCAAAATTTACGGCGCGATAGCGCCAAATAAATCTACGCGCAGTTCAGCAACCTCTTGCGTCGTTAGGGGTTGGGGAATTTATTAAGGGGCAATGGAGCTCTTTTGCTTCAGTTTTGCCTAGCAACTGCAAAGCAGAGCGTGATTCAAGCCCCCCCCCTTAACAAGAAAGATCAAATTTAATTAAATTAAATTTACCGCTTTAAAGGTGCGGGTCTTGGCGAGTAAAAAATGCTATCAAGACAAGCTGGAAATTTCTGCCTTAATACTCCAAATTAGCCAAAACTCGCTATAATCTCCTAAAAAATTAAAAGGAAAATTATGATACAAACTTGTTTATTTCCGGCTGCGGGCTACGGCACGAGATTTTTGCCCGCGACCAAATCGCTACCAAAAGAGATGCTGCCGATCCTAACCAAGCCGCTCATTCACTACGGCGTGGATGAGGCGCTAGAGGCTGGCATGAAAAATATGGCTTTCATCACGGGTCGCGGCAAACGCGCGCTGGAGGATTATTTTGATATCAGCTACGAGCTAGAGCATCAAATCTCCGGCACAAATAAAGAACACCTGCTAACCGAGATCAGAGAGCTAATGGCGCGCTGCACGTTTTCATTCACGCGTCAAGAGAGCATGAGAGGCCTAGGCAACGCGATCCACACAGGTAAAGTCCTCGTGCGAGACGAGCCTTTTGGCGTGGTGCTGGCCGACGACCTCTGCATCAACGAAGAGGGCGAAGGCGTACTATCGCAAATGGTAAAAATCTATGAGAAATACCGTTGCAGCGTCGTCGCCGTGATGGAAGTGCCGATCGAACAGAGCAAAAACTACGGCATCGTCACGGGTCGCGCGATAGAGGATGATCTACTGATGGTGAGCGACATGGTCGAAAAGCCGGATCCAAAAGAAGCTCCGAGCAACCTCGCCGTCATCGGTCGCTATATCCTCACGCCTGACATCTTCACGATCCTAGAGCGCACCAAGCCCGGTAAAAACGGCGAAGTGCAAATCACCGACGCGCTAAAAGAGCAAGCCAAAGACGGCATGGTGCTGGCATATAAATTTAAAGGCAAGCGCTTTGACTGCGGTAGCGTCGAGGGCTTCGTGCAGGCGACTAATTTTTTCTACGAGCTAGGCAAAAATGCTAAAAAATGAGCTATTTTTTGAGCGTACGCCGCTAAGCGCGATCAGCTCCTACGCCAAGCGCATGAACGACGAGCTAAAAGGCGGCGAGATCGGCTACTATCATTTACCCGAAATCGGCGCAAATTTGCTAAACGAAATCGCCGAGTTTGAAACGACGCTAGCGCACGTAAAAAGCGTCGTGCTAGTAGGCATCGGCGGTAGTAGTCTAGGCGTCAAGGCGCTAAAAACGATGCTATCAGGCGCAAAAAGGAGCCGCAGGCGAGAGCTTTATTTTCTTGATAACGTCGACGCCTTTAGCTTTGAGAGCGTTTGCGAGAGCATCAAATTTGACGAAACGCTTTTTATCATCTCATCAAAATCAGGAACTACAATCGAGACGATCACGCTATTTAAATGCATCTTGGAGCGCTTTAAGCCGTCAAATTTGAGCCAAAATTTCATCGTCATAACCGATCCCGCCTCGCCGCTAGAAGCCTACGCGAAGCAAAACGGCGTCAAATTTTTTAATATCCCCAAAAACGTCGGCGGCAGATTTAGCGTGCTTAGCGCGATCGGGCTCGTACCGCTGATGCTGTGCGGATACGACGCGGCGGCGCTACTGGAAGGCGCGCGGGCGTGTAAAAAACGATTTTTAGAGGACGGCGACGATACGCTACTGCAAAAAGCCTACCACTACGCGACGCACAAAAATGCCAAGATCAACGTGATATTTAGCTACGGCGATAGATTTTTGGAGTTTAACGACTGGTACGTGCAGCTGTGGGCGGAGAGCCTAGGCAATAAAAAGGGCTACAAACGCTACGGACTCACGCCCGTCGGACTCATCGGCT
This sequence comes from uncultured Campylobacter sp., assembly GCA_963526085.1. GTDB lineage: Bacteria > Campylobacterota > Campylobacteria > Campylobacterales > Campylobacteraceae > Campylobacter_A. Next base: position 6,488 of record CAURMS010000066.1, read on the forward strand.
CGCGAGTTCAACACAGCTTTTTGCAGCTCATCATGGACGGAGTGAAGGACAAAACGGTAACTTTCATAAAGGTAGCCGCCGCAGACGCAAACACTGCGATACCGAGCATTAGCCTAAACGGCCTTGAGGGCTGCGACTTCGTAAACGGGCTAAATTTGGGCGAGCTAATCAACGCCCAGTGTGGCGCCACCATGCATGCGCTCGTGCAAGAAGGCATCAGCGTGGACGTCATCGAGCTTGAGCGACTAGATGAGGCAAGCGCGGGATTTTTGATTTATTATTTCGAGCTTCTCACGTCCGCTACGGGCATAATGCTAGGCATAAACACCTACGATCAGCCGGGCGTCGAGGTCGGTAAGCGCATACTAAAGACGATGCTAACGG
>CAURMS010000067.1:0-6847 GCA_963526085.1 uncultured Campylobacter sp.
GTTTTAGCTCGGTCGCTTTGGCTCTTGCTTCGGCTAGCGTAATGCTCGGATACTTGCCTATGATGATTTGATTGGTTTTGCGCTCCTCGTCGGCGTATCTAAAGATAAACGTTTTGCTTACGCCGTTTTTGGTCTGCGTCGCATAAACATAGAGGTATGGAGTTGAAATATCCTTAATCCACTCTCTAGCCTTGCCGTCTTTTAGCGCGTAATTTTTTAGTTGGCTATCTTTCGCAAATGTCGCCATTTTCTCGCCTTTTTAAGTCGTTTTTAAAAAGTGGGCTAGGGTTCGTTGGCTCTTTAATTCTCCGCCTCGACAATGCCAAAGCGTGCGATTTTTAGGGGTTTTCACTTCGCCCGTTTTTTGAGTGTGTAAAAATCTCGGTTTTTAGTCGCCCACACTCAAAAACATACTTATTTTCTTGAAAATGTATGATATTCAATGAAATCTTACGAAATGCTAAAAGCGGTTTAAAGCTCGTATTTTAGGGGGTTTTGAGGGCTTTTGAAATCTTGTAAAAATGATAGATGGTGGAAGCGAGGGGGATCGAACCCCTGTCCAAAAACAAACCGATTACAGCCTCTACACGCTTAGCAAAAGTGAAAATTTCATCTAAAAGGGCTCACTTTCCAAAACCTTATTTTAGACTAAGACAAGATTTCGGTTAATAGCTCGTCAGGCTACCAACCTACGCTAGCCGGGGTTACTCGCCGTTATCTTAGCTAGTATCAGACTAGGCGAGGCTCAACTGAACTTACGCAGCTTTAGCGTAAGCAGGAGCGTAGTTAACGTTGTTTGCGTTTAAATTTATTTGAGCTTTTTACGCTTTGCTCAAAGCGACGTGCCACCGTGACCGCTCTGCTCCTGTCGAAGCCAAGTCGCTCCCGTAAGAATAGGCTAAATTTAGCCTCGTTTTAAAGGTTGTGGATTATATTATTTTTTGTATTTTTTGTCAAACGTCTAGTTTTTGAGGGATTTTTACGATATTGGCGTCCAACGGACTGAAAAACTCGGCATCGTTTTCTATATCGTTTTTGTATCTGTTAAACTGATCGCTCAACAAAAGCAACCAGTCTACAAAGTCATCGTTTGCGGGTCCTTGTAAATCCCTTGCTTCGCCGCAAATTTCCTCTGCTAGCGTAGTTAACTTTAATATAGGATCAAGCTTCATAAAGCCTGCGGCAGACTTAATATTATGAAAAATTCTAAAAAGCTCGCCGATATAGCCGCTATACCTATCCGGCCTGGTGAGCCCTATGATGAGCGGTTCCATCAGATCGCACATCAAGGAGTAATGCGACAAAAACTCCTCCACGATGTCGTAAGAGTAGTCTATCTCGAGGCTTCTTAGTATTCCCATTTATTTTCCTTAAAACTATTATCGTGATTGTAACATTTTTTGATAAAATTAAAAATAAAATACCTAAATTTAAGGAGGAATTTATGTTAAAAAATGATAAAAAAGTTACAATTTATGATATAATTAACAAAAAGGGCGTAGAGCCTATCGTTATGATCACGGCTTATGACGCTCTTTTTGCGCGGCTTTTTGATGATTACGTCGATATTATCTTGGTCGGCGACAGTCTAAACATGAGTTTTAACGGTAAAAAAGACACGCTAAGCCTAAAAATAGACGACGCACTTTATCACGTTAAGGCTGTTTTACAGGGCGCAAAGCACGCTTTTGTTGTGGCTGATATGCCCTTTGGCAGCTATCAGGACGAAAAATCCGCGCTAAAAAACGCGACTAAATTTATCAAAGCGGGCGCAGATGCGGTCAAATTTGAAGGCGGTCTAAAAGCCGCTCCTATCGTAAAAAGGCTCGTGGGCGAGGGTATAAACGTGATGGGGCACATCGGGCTCATGCCGCAGTTTGTGCGAAACGAGGGCGGCTACAAGATAAAAGGGCGCAGCGAGGCTGACGAGATGCGTTTAGTCGAAGAGGCAAAGGGGCTCGAGCGCGCTGGAGCGTTTTCTGCCGTGGTCGAGGGTACGTTAAGCCCGGTTGCGGCAAAGGTCGCAAAGAGCGTGCAGATGCCTATCATCGGTATCGGCGCGGGTGCCGACGTAGACGGACAGGTGCTCGTGTGGAGCGATATGCTCGGCTTTTTTGACGAGTTTAAGCCAAAATTCGTTAAGCGATACCTTGACGGCGCAAATTTGGTACGAATGGCGGTCGAAGCCTACGCTCGCGAAGTTAGAGAAAAGACCTTCCCCTGCGAGGAGTTTGAGTATAAAATTTAGCTTGTTTTGGGCAAATCTAGTTTGTACAGCAAATTTGATCATCCTGCAAATGACGGCAAATTTGAGCCTTAGGCGTTAAATTTGACGAACAGAGGTCGGTCTAACTTAGAACGCTTGCATTTATCCGTCGCTTGTCAAATTTGACGGGCAAATTTGGCTATCAAAACAAGGCTAGATTAAAAACAAGGAGCGAGTTTTGAAAATTTTATTGATTTTAGCGACGCTTTTGGGCTCGCTAATGGCCTCAAATCCGAATTTTGGGCTAGGCATCGACAGTCTTGGCGAGCAAAGCGAGCAAACGCAGAACGAGAGGCGATTTTCTAAGCGCGAGGAGGCCGCTAGACAGGCTATCGAAAATGCCGACTATGACGCTGCTTTTAAGATTTTATCGCCGCTTTGCGAGGAGGGCGACGCGATGAGCTGCGCGGCGCTAGGCAGTATGCATTTTAGCGGGCTTGGAGCCCAGAAAAGCAACGAAAAAGCCGAGCTTTTCTTTGAAAAATCGTGCGAGCTAGGAAACGGTACGGGCTGCTTTGATCTGGCGCTTTTTAACGTCAAGGAAGTTTTTGGCGCCAAGGACGAAAGCAAAATATTTCGCCTCTACGAAAAAGGCTGCGAGCTAGGCTCTGAAGCGGCTTGCAACAACCTCGGTCTCATCTACGAATCACAAAACGATCTCAAAAAGTCCGTAAATTTATACGCCAAAGCGTGCAGGAAATTTGACGGCGCGGGCTGCTACAACTACGGCAGGATGATGCACGAGGGTCTTGGAGCGGAGCGCGATCTAGCAAGCGCACACAAGGCCTTTGATACCTCGTGCTACATGAAAAATGCGCTTGGCTGCTATGCTCTTGGCTACGTTTACGAGCATGCGCAGGGCGTGGAGTTCGCCGTTTACGACGCGTACGACGGCTATTCGCGTGCTTGCAAGCTTGGCAACGACGACGGCTGTAGGGCGCTTGGCTTTGAAAACTACGAAAAAAATATCGAAATTTACGAAAAATTCGAATCTATCGCAGAGGGATGCAAATTTGGCAACGATAGCGACTGCAAGCTTTTAAAAGCTAGGATAGCGGAGTTTTAAGCTCGAGCTGATTTTTCCGTCAAATTTAAGCTGATTTTTGAGATTTATCCGCTTCGGCCAGGCGGATAAATTTGAGCTTTGTATGGTTTCAAAACCCTAGCCTTTACGGCGCCAAATTTGACTCTATCAACCTAAACTCGCTGTTTTTTACTCAAAATCTAATCACCTTTTCTTTCAAATTTACCGCCGAATGCCGAGTCAAATTTGAACAAAGCCCAAAGCCAAAACTTACCCAAATTTTTGTAAAATGCAGCAAATTTAAGAAAAACAGAGCCGAAAAAATGGATAGAATAGTCGAAATAGAAAAAATAAGCTTTGAAAACGATTTTGAGGTGTCGCTGCGCCCCACGCGCTTTGAGGACTACATCGGTCAGGAAAAAATCAAGCAAAATTTAGGCGTCTTTATAAAGGCTGCCAAAAAGCGCGGCGAGTGCCTAGACCACGTGCTTTTCTATGGGCCGCCGGGCCTTGGTAAGACGACGCTGGCGCACATCATCGCAAACGAAATGGGTGTGAGTATCAAGATGACGGCCGCACCCATGATAGAAAAAAGCGGCGATCTAGCTGCGGTGCTAACGAATCTCCAAGAGGGCGACGTGCTCTTTATCGACGAGATACATCGCCTAAGCCCCGCGATCGAGGAGGTGCTTTATCCTGCGATGGAGGACTTTCGCCTAGATATCATCATAGGCTCCGGACCTGCGGCGCAGACGATCAAAATCGATCTGCCTAAATTTACGCTGATCGGCGCTACGACGCGCGCGGGAATGATTTCAGCACCTCTGCGAGATAGATTCGGCATGGATTTTAGGCTGCAGTTTTACACTCGCGAGGAGCTAGCTCGTATCGTGCAGATCGCCTCGGTGAAGCTCGGCAAAGAGTGCGAAAAAACCGCCGCTCTCGAGGTCGCCGCCCGTTCGCGCGCCACTCCCAGGATCGCGCTACGGCTGCTAAAGCGCATAAGGGACTTCGCCGAGGTAAATGACGAAGCCGTCATCTCGCAACCTCGCGCCAAAGAGGCTCTGGATGCGCTTGGCGTAAACGACATAGGATTTGACGAGATGGATATCAAGTATCTAGAGATCCTACTCGCCGCCAAACGCCGCCCGATGGGTCTAAGCACGATAGCGGCAGCCCTAAGCGAGGACGAGGGCACGGTCGAGGATGTGATCGAGCCCTATCTGCTCGCTAACGGCTACATTGAGCGCACCGCCAAGGGCAGGCTAGCTAGCGCCAAAGCCTACGAGGTGTTTAAGCTCAAATTTGACGGAGATACGCAAAAGGGATTGTTTGAGGAGTAGGGGAGCATTATTTAAAAACGGGAGAAAGGACTTGCAAGAAATGCAAGTCCTAAAGTTTACCACCTAAACAGCCATTCTCCGTTTGCTTGCTTGATTGCTTGCAGTGTGTTATAGTTAGCTATCTCTTCACTATCTGGCGCCATAAAAACTACGGTAAATCTAAAAGCATTTTTTGCTATAGGTTTTATGTCGGTTACACGTAAAAGTTCGGCACACTCAGCTTTAGTATAACGAAAAGTACTCATGTTAGAATTTCCTTTTGTCATGCGCGGCGCTTTACCGACTTCCATGTATTTATTATTTTTTTGCCAATTATAGCATGCCATATTGGATAAAAACTCTTGTAGTCTAGGCTTGGCGCTTTCAAACTGCTCTCTAAAATCTTTCGGAGATTGGGTATTCGCCAACGCGTTGATCACGGATGGGGGTGTGGTTGTTGTACTGCTTTGGTAGTTTCTATCTGACGCCCTTGGTAAATTTGGCATAGTGCAACCACCGAGAATAGTGGCAATTAGTGCAAAAGATGCGATTTTGGTTTTCATTTACTCTCCTTAAAATAAAATTTAAGTATAAAATCTATTCAGTTAAAAATCGCTTAATTTTAAATATTTAGCAAATTTATCAAATATGTCTAAAATTTGGCTAAAAAGTAGGTATGTCATCTTGCTATAAACTTTAAATTTGATGGTCTAAAGATGAAATTAAATTTGTTTTGTAAATTTAAATCACTCAAATTTTGCGCTAAATGTATCAATCGCGCCAAAGCCATCTCTCCCAAACCCTGCCCGTCCGCAAAACACCGCAAAATCTGATATAATCAGCCCCTTAAAGGAAAAAAATGAATAATCGAGTGTTTTTTGGTATCTTCGCTCTTTGCGCGTTGGCGCTGGTCGTGTACCTTTTTAAGCCATTTTTACTAAATATCTTTATCGCCGCCTTGCTCGCGGTTGCCACTTCAAACGTCAACGTCAAATTTTTGCAGCTAACGAAGGGCAAAAGGACACTCTCGGCGGCTCTTACGACGCTTGCGCTGTTTTCGCTATTTATCGCGCCGCTTTTGTACGCCGTGATCGAGCTGGCTAAACACGCAGCGAGCTTTAATACGGGCTACGTAACAAACACGCTAGATTATTTTCAAAGCGGGAATTTTCAGCTACCAGAGCCGATCAAATTTCTAGAGCCTAAAATCAAAGAGATTATCGCTGACATCGATATTAAAGCTATTTCCACCAACGTGCTTTCTAGCCTTGGCGGTATCGGCAAATCAAGCGTGAACTTTCTTTTCGACATGATCTTTATCCTCGTGTTTTTCTTTTTTGCGGTGCTTTACGGTAGCGAGCTTGTTGGCTACCTAAAAAGCGCGCTTCCGATGAAGGAGAGCGAGAGCGAGTTTATCCTCAGCGAAGTAGCCAACGTCATGAGCGTCGTGCTTTACTCTATCGTTTTAAACGCGATTTTGCAGGGTTGCCTCTTTGCTATCATCACGATTTCGTACGGCTACAATGGCTTTTTGATGGGCATACTCTTTGCCTTTACTTCGCTCGTGCCAGTCGTTGGCGGTTTGCTCGCGTGGGGACCGATCAGCCTTTACGAGTTTGCTAACGGCAACACCGCGGCTGCGATCGTCATCGCCGTCTATACTATCGTCGTGATATCTATCGTCGCAGATACGTTTTTAAAGCCGATCGTGATTAAATTTATCAACGACAAGCTCGTAAAAATCCCGACCAAAATCAACGAACTGCTGCTATTTTTCTCGATGATAGCGGGTATCTCGACGTTTGGCTTTTGGGGACTTATCTTAGGTCCTGCGATCGTGACGTTTTTTATCTCGACTATCAAGCTTTATACATTGCTTAAAGAGCACTCAGTCGTGTAAATTTGCCTAAAATCGGCGATATTTTTATCAAATATCACAAATCTAACACGGATTTTATTATTTTCTGTGCTATAATCCTTAAATATAAAAATTAATGTTCCGCATTAAATTTGCGGAATGTAAATTTGCTAAATTTAACCAAGGAGTTTTTATGAAACTAGCAAAACTAAGTTTGACCGCCGTTTTGGCGCTTGGCTTTTTAGGCGCCGCAAACGCAGCCGACACCTTTGGAGAGGCGTTCACCAAAGGAAAACTAGCAGGCAAGATCCAAGCCACCTACGTCGATCAAAAAGACGAGCGCGCGCCGATACACGATGAGCAGCTGACGTCTATAC
>CAURMS010000068.1:0-6802 GCA_963526085.1 uncultured Campylobacter sp.
AGCTACCGCAAAAGAGGCTAAAATTTTATATCCGCGTCTAAACATCGGTAGTCTTACACGGTACGAGCTAAAAAATACTCGAACTAAAATCGGCACCGAAATAACACAAAAAGGCAAGTAGTTTTCGAGCTCCAGGCGCTGCCTGATCGACAAAAACAAGCAAAACAAAAATGCCGTTATGCAGACGAACCAGAGCAAATTTTTAGTCTCTTTTATCCAAATTCTATACATCGCGTAGACGAAATAGACGAAAACAAAAGGCGAAAACGCGGCGGCAAAAATACTCACGGTGTCAAGCAGATGGCCTCTTGGTTTGCCGCCCGAGTCAAATCCGTAAAGATAAAAGCAAAGCGCGAAAAGCGGCGCCGCGACCCACGCCATCCTAGCGTCGCGCCTATAGACGGCAAATATAAAAATGGCCGAAAAATAAACCAAAAACGCGCCGCTAACAAAAGGCAGAACACACAAAAGCACGTAAAAAGCAAGCATTTTGCGCAGCTGATAGAGATAAATGCTCAAAAGTGAGAGCGCGATTATGATGCCGGCATCGTTTACCAAGATCGCCGACGCCATCGTCGCAGGAAGCAGTATAAACACGACCGCGCTTACTACTCGGTCAAATTTGCGTTTTAAAATTTGCTTTGATACCTTATAAAGCAGCGCGACGCTAAAAATATGACAAATAACGAAAGGAAGGCGCAAGGCATAGTCGTTTTGTCCAAAAATATCAACCGAAGCTCTAGCCAAAACGGCTGAAATTTTAGGCGAGTTATAAAACGCATCCGCCTCGTAGTAGCTAATGCTAAGCGTACTAATCGCGTACGACAAAAAGCAAAAATCAATAAGGCAGATGATAAAAAGTAAAAACGTTTCCGAGCGCAACATGGCTAAAATTTGGGCTTAAATTTGCTCTTCCCAGAAAAACTCTATCCACTCGTGCGCCTCTCTCACCGTAAAGTCGGGCAACAAAAGAGCTTTTCGTTTATAAAAGATAGTCGCGATCTTTAGCTCGATATGTGGAAAGCGTTTTAAAAGCTCTTGCTTGATAGCTACCATACTCTCCCCCGTGTCGATCATGTCGTCCACTATCAAAATTTTATTAAATTTAGATAGGTCAGGGATGTTAAATATATCGATAGTATCGAGCTTTTGCGTCTCTTCGTAGTGGATTGAGTTTAGCGTAAAAAGATTGCGATTATTTAGCAAGCTCGCTAAAAAGTGCCCCAAAGTAAGCCCGCCGCGTGCGATTGCCAAAATCACTTCGGGCTCGAAATTTGCTTTGATATCTCGCGCCATTATTTTTACGTCTTTATGAAATTCCTCAAACGGATACTTCAGCATACTTTCTCCTTAATGCACTAAAAATACTATGAAACTAATGAGCGCAAGCACGATAACGCCGATATTTACGTATTCCCACTCGCACCTCATGATACGAACCAGCAGATACGCCATAAATCCAAACGAAAGCCCCGTCGTGATCGAGTACGTAAGCGGCATCAAAATAACTATCAAAAATGTCGAGATAGCGATGGCCGGATCTTTAAAATTTATATTTCCAAGCTCGCTAAACATCAGCACGCCCACCATCACGAGTATCGGATATATCGCGTTTGAAGGTATTGCTTTAAAAAGCGGCAACATAAAAATCGTAAGTACGAAAAATAGTCCGCAAAACACCGCCGTTAGTCCCGTTTTACCGCCCTCCTCTACGCCGCTAGCACTCTCGGCAAACGACGTCGTCGTACTAACGCCTACTAATGAGCCGGCTACCGTAGCTACCGCGTCGGCTTCGAGGGTTTTTTCGAGTTTTTCGACGCCTTTTTGATTGCTCTCGTCAAAGATCCCCGCTCTGTTTCCCACGCCTGCTAGCGTACCGATAGAGTCAAAAAGATCGGTTACAAAGAAGGTAATGATCACCGGAAGCAGCGCAAAAGATAGCGCGCCCATGATATCAAGCTCTAAAAATATCGGCGATATCGAAGCCGGTAGCGAGATAAATTCTTCCGGATAAGGCGCGATACCAAAAATCCAAGCGATCACCGATGTCGTAAATACCGCGATGATAAATGCGCCCTTAACCTTCCACGCCCAAAAAAGTATAACGAAAAATAGCCCCACAAAGCCCAAAATAACGTTTGGATCTTTTAAATTTCCAAGTCCGACCAGCACCGCGTCGTTATTTACGACTACGCCCATCTGCTGAAGTCCGACGAAAGCGATAAACGCGCCAATGCCCGCGCTTATCGAGCGCCTGACGTCATCGGGGATAGATTTTAAGACCCAGATTCTAAAATTCGTAAAAGATAGCACGACGAAAATTATACCCGAGATGAAAACTACGCCCAGAGCCGTTTGCCACGGTATTTGCATGCCTAGCACGAGGCCAAATGTAAAATACGCGTTTAGCCCCATTCCCACGCTCATGGCTACAGGCGTGTTCGCCCATATACCGTTTAGCACGGTAGCGATTACCGTTATAAGCGCTGTAGCCGTGATGAGTGCGTCCATTGGCATGCCAGTTTTGCTCATGATTATCGCGTTTACGGGCACGATGTACATCATCGTTAAAAAGGTCGTGAGTCCCGCGCTAAACTCGGTCTTTACGCTAGTGCCGTTTTGCTTGAGTTTAAAAAAATCCAATTCCGCCTCCTTAGTTATCGTAAATTTTTAGTTCGTTATATAAGCTATCTCGCTCGACGGGGACAAAGCCCGAGGTCTGGATAATATCGGTAAAATTTCTAAGACTCATACCGCTTGCCGATTTCGCTCCAGCCGCGCTTTGGATGCTCTCTTTTTCTATCGTGCCGTCTAGATCATCAGCGCCAAATTCCTGCGCGACCATAGCCAAATTTATAGTCGAGGTCGCCCAGTACGCCTTGATGTGCGCAACGTTATCGAGCACTAGACGCGAGATAGCAAAGGTTTTTAAAATTTCGGCCGAGCCGGGATAGTTTTCCACTTTTAGATAGTTGTTGTCGCGCTGATAAACAAGCGGGATAAAGGCGTTAAATCCGCCCGTCTTGTCCTGTAAATCGCGAATCCTTAGCATGTGATCGATGCGGTTTCGCCTGCTTTCTACGTGGCCAAACAGCATCGTAGCGTTGCTTTGCTTGCCTTTTTCGTGCCAAAGGCGGTGGATTTTGAGCCAGTTTTCGGAGCTCACCTTGCCTTTGCAGATTTTGCGCCTAACCTCTTCATCAAAGATCTCCGCTCCGCCGCCGGGCATTGAGTCCACGCCGTATTCAAGCATTTTTTCCACTACTTCTTCGTAGCTAAGGCCGTGTTTTCGCGAGAGGAAATCAACCTCCGCCGCAGTTAGAGCCTTGACGTGGATTTGCGGATATTTTTCTTTTATTTTTTTAAAAATTTCCAAATACCACTGCCACGACGTCTCAGGGTTGTGCGCCGAGACGATATGTATCTCTTTTGCGCCGCCGGCGACGCTTTTTTCGACGATTTTTAGGATATCATCGTGGCTCATCGTATATGGGTTTGGATTTTTGCGATTTGCCGAAAATGCGCAAAATTTACACACGTCCGCGCAGATATTGGTCGGGTTTATGTGGCGATTTACGTTAAAAAACACCTTTTTGCCATGCATTTTTCGCCGTTTGGCGTTTGCGAATTTACCCAGCGTAAAAAGGTCTAGGTCGTACAAGCCTGCGCATTCGTCCGCGTCCAGACGCTCGCCGCTTTGGAGTTTGTCTATTAAATTTGTCAAATTTTATTCCGAAAATAGATATTAAACGGCGATTATATGTTAAAAAAGCTTTGTTTTTGCAAAATTTTAGTATTATCGGATAAAATTTACACAAAAAGACGGCGGTAAAAAAGTGGCTTTAAAAGGAAATTTAAGCGGCATTTTGGGCGGCGCAAATTTGGCCTCGCAGCTAAAAAAGCTTCAGGGCAAGGGCTTTGCAAATTTCATCGCAAAGCAAAGCGACGAGCTGATAAAAGCTCTGTGCACGCGGGTTTTGGACGAGATTTTTGCGGACTTTAACCCAGATGTAGATTTTATCCCGTTTTGCGTCATCGCTACCGAAAAATACGCCGACAATCTCATCTCCACAAGCTCGGTTTTAGAAATTTTAATCGTCTTTAAAGAAAACGCGGGCTTTAACGTCAAATTTATCCTAAAAAAGCTAGTCGCCGCGCTGGAGGACTCAAATTTAAAGCTAAATATCAAAATTTGCGAGCTGGGCGAAATTTATGAAGCGCACAAAAACGACCACAAAGCAAAGGCCGCGTTTAGCCGTATCCGCTATATCTGCGGCTCGCGCACGCTGTATAAGGCCGCGCGCTCACAGATTTATAAAACTCGCGAGTTTAACGCGCAAGAAAATCTCAAATTTTACGCCAAAAATCTAGGCGCCTTTAACGATATCCCAAACATAAAGCAAGAGCCCGATCTTAAAAACGACCTGGGCGGCACGAACGACATCTACTACCTAAACTGCGCTCTAAACGGCTTTGAAAACGAGATCAGCATGCGCTCGCAGGCATTAAAATTTATCGACGAAAAGGAGCTTAGCGCGCTAAATTTGGCGACTGATTTTATCCTCTGCGTAAAATCGGCGCAAAATTTAACCCTAGGCTCGGACGTTTTCGCCCCGGCAAAGCTAAACGAGATCACAGCGCTCATGCAAACCAAGTCCAAAAAAACGCAAGAAAACAGCAGCGTCATCTCGCAAAAGCTCTTTTCCTGCATGCATTCAGTCGCGGTTTTCTCGCGCTATCTGGTTTCTAGCTTTTATAGGAGCAAATTTACAAGCGGGGCTAAATTTAGCGAACTACGAGCTGCGCGGCTAAAAAACGGATTTTATAGGTTTGAAAATACGATTTATGTCCCACTACACGTCCGCGCTAGGCCGCTAAATGCCGTGCTAAAGCAGCTTTTGGCTCTTGGCGATGCGGAGTATAAATTTGACGTCGGAACGATCTTTTACCTAAAACGCGCGCAAATCAGCAAAGAGGATGCCGAGGATTCGCTCGCACTTTTTAGAAAAATTTTGATGCGAAACCACGCTCATTGCATCATCAAAGCGCTTTTGGACGCGGAGATTTTGCCCGTTTTGGTTAAGCCGCTTGAACACGCCGTAAATTTGGCCGAATTTGACGGCTACCATAAATTTAGCGTCGGCGAGCACTGCGTTTTAAGCGTCAAATTTGCCGAAAATATCAAAGATAAATTCGTAAAATCGCTCTACGACGAGCTTTGCATCGAGGGGCGCACGCTGCTAAAGCTAGCATTGCTGCTGCATGACGCGGGCAAGGGGCTAGGCGGCGATCACTCGGTCGTGGGCTCAAATATCTTTCGCGCCTACGCCGCCAAGCTAAATTTGAGCGCAAAGGCCGTAAACATCGGCGTTACGCTCGTGCGCTACCACACGCTGATGAACGACGTGGCAAACCGCGAGGACATCTACGATCAGCGCACGATTTTTAGCTTTATCTCAAAACTAGGCGATCCGCAAATCCTAAAGCTCTCTTACATCGTCGCTTATTGCGTGATAAACGCAACCGACGAAAAGCTCTATACGCCCTATCTGGCGCGACTTTTGCGCGAGCTTTACGGCATTTGTTTGCAAAGCTTTGAGGATGAAAACCTGCTTGATGAAGCTTCAAGGCGCGTAAAAAAGGAGCTTAGCATCAGGCGAAACGCTAAATTTGCGGCCTTAAGCGAAAATTTGAAAGAAAAAATTTTCGCTATCAGATCAAATTTGCTCTTTGCCAAATACCAGCCAGCAGACATCATCGCTATCGCCTGGGCCGCACAAAACGCCGATAAACTAAGCATGCAGATACAAAATCACCAAAGCCTAAGCATCGAAATTTACGCGCAAAACTATCCAAATTTAGCCGTTTTGCTCTCGGCTCTAGCACACCTTGATCTTGGATTTATGGAGATTTTTGAGCTGTTTGACGGTAAATTTTACGTCAAGCTAGAGTTTAACAAAAACGTAAAATCAAGCGAACTAGAAACTTTAAAAAACCTCATCGAGATCTCGCTAAAAAGCGGCGCCTCAGCGCAGATAAATCGCCCGATCATACTAAAAGGCGAGCTAAATTTCGACGCGAACCACTCGCAAGAGTACGCAAAGCTGGGCATAAACGCAAAAGATCAGCGCGGACTGATGGCTTACGTATTGGGAGTTTTTAAGGAATTTGATGTAAAAATAGCCAACGCCAGAATCCAAACCGTAAAAAACAGGACGCGAAATTTGCTGCTTATCGAAAAGCGCGAGGGCGTGGATTTGGGCGAAATTTTAAAATTATTAGAAAGCGAGTAAACATGTGCGGAATCGTCGGTTACGTCGGCAATAGAGAAAAAAGAGAGTTTATTTTAAACGGATTAAAAGAGCTTGAGTACCGCGGCTACGATAGCGCAGGCATGGCGGTGATGAGCCTAGAGGGCGGTTGCGATAAATGCGCGCAAGAAATCGCCTTTTTTAAAGCCATCGGCAAGCTTGAAAATTTAGCCAAAAAATCAGAGGGCTTTAGCTCTAGCGGCGAAGGCGTCGCGATCGGACACACGCGCTGGGCGACGCACGGCAAACCCACCGAGATCAACGCTCACCCGCACCTGGGCGAGCACTCTTTCGTCGTACATAACGGCATCATCGAAAACTACAAAGAGCTAAAAGAGGAGCTCGAGGCAAAGGGCGTAAACTTCCTTAGCCAAACCGACACCGAGGTTATCGTGCATCTTTTTGAGGAAAATTTAAAAACTATCGGCGAGCCGTTTAAAGCATACGAGGCTACGGTAGCGCGCCTACACGGTGCTTACGCGACGCTGCTT
>CAURMS010000069.1:0-6745 GCA_963526085.1 uncultured Campylobacter sp.
TTTAGCGTCAGCGGTACGGTGTACTCGTAGATATCTTTATAAAAAATCTTCATGTGCGAGTTTAGAAACTCGACTATCTCGGCGTCGGCGTCCGTTTGTATCTGCATGCGGACAAAGGCGCCTTTTCGGCGTAGCTTTAGCCCCTGCTCGAGGATCATCATAAAATCATCAGCCTCTTCTTCTTCTATGACGATGTCGGCGTTCCTGGTAACCCTAAACGCTGCCGAGTTAAGTAGCTTGTAACCTGGGAAAATCTCCTCCGCGTGGCGGTGCACGATCGTTTCTATCGGCACGTAGACGTTGTCGGCCGCCTGAAAAAATCTCGGCAAAACGCGCGAGATACGTATCATGCCAAATTTCACTATCTCGGGACTATCCGCGTCTGCAAGCTTGACGGCTAGACTAAAGCTAAGGTTGTTTAGATGAGGATACGGATGCGTGGCATCAACCGCGATAGGCACGATGACGGGCAGGATATTTGAGAAAAAATACTCATCGCATTTAGCGCGAAGCTCAGGCGAGATTTCGTCGTAATTTTTCATAAAAAGCCCGTTTTGCGCGAGCTCTTTTAGCGCGTCTTTATAGTGCTTTTCTACGAGCGCGAGTTCGTCTTTGATGTATTTTCTGATCTCTCTTAACTGCTCGAGCGGACTCATGCCGTCGCTACCGCTAGCTGCGACTCCCGCAGCAAAAAGCTGCTTAAGCCCCGCGATCCTGATCATGTAAAATTCATCCAAATTCGTCATATAAATCGCGATAAATTTTAGCTTTTCAAGCGGCGGCAACACCTTTTCGCACTGGGCTAAAACGCGCGAGTTAAAGCGTAGCCAGCTAAGCTCGCGGTTGATAAAAACGCTCTTTGTTTCATCCATTTTCCATCCTTTTTAAACTTTCATAAATTTTAGCGAATTTTCTCTTAAATCACGGCTTTTCCGAAAAGTGCGAGTTTGTGTCGTAATAAACAAAAAAATTAAGCTTCGGCAAAAATAGGCAAGAAAATAAGATGGAATATATTTGGGCAATTATTATTTTATGCATTGCAACGGCGGTCTTTTGGGTTTTAAAGAAAATTTCGATGTAATTGCGTTTCAAATTTGACGAATAAATTTAGTGTTATTGCGGTGATTTTTTATTTTGGTTCTGAGTCAAATTTGACAAAGTTTTTAGAAATATTTTTAAATAATTAAAAAGATGAAAATTGAGGCAGAAAACGGCGGCGCAAATCGTCCGCCGCTATTAAATTAAAGATTATTTTCTTTTTTATACTCGGCTAAAAAGGCGTAAATTTCGTCTTTTAGTCTGAGTTTTTCACGTTTTAGAGCATCCACTTCGGCATCGTTATAGACATTACCTTTTTGCATCTCGGCGATCTTTTCGTCTAGGTCGTTGTGCTTGTCAAAAAGCGAAGTAAATCTCGCATTTGTGCTTTTTAGCTTGGTTATAAGCTCTCTGTCTTCATGAAACATATCTGCTCCTTTGATGGATTAAATTTTAATTTAATTTTAGCGAATGTTATTTTAAGAGAGGGTTAAAAACGTGCTGTATCTGGGCGATTTGGAAAATTTTACCCAACCTATGCCAAGTTTAAATTTATCAAATTTTATTGCGCCGACGAATTGTTTTAGCGTTAAATTTACAGTGATCTTGCAACGTAAATTTACCGTGCAAAGCTCAAATTTAAACGTACTTTAGCTCTTCTGGCTTATGCTTGCTTTTTATGACGCGTTTGGTTAGGCGTATCGACTCGCCAGTGCCGATAACAAGTAGCTTCGTGCCGGTACCGATCAGCGTATCGCCCTTTGGCATCGGGATAAATTTGTTATTTACATCTTTGATGCCTACCACGTCGGCGTTTGTTATGTTTCGCAGATTAGTTTCTTTTAGACGTTTAAAGCGCACCCACGAATAATCAGGCACCAATATCTCCTCGATGTCGATCGGAGAGTCTTGCTTATACAAAAACTGCTCGAGCAAATTTTCCATATCCGGGCGTACGCTCATCGCGCTAAGGCGCTGGGCGACGAGCTTTGACGGGCTCACGACACTGTTTGCGCCGAGCTTTTTTAGGCGCTCGGTATCGTCTTGGTTGTCGGAGTTTGTCATTATAAAATAAGGCTTTTTGCGCCCGATCTCTTTTTCATATAGCCTCACGGTGGCGATAAGGGCGATGTTGTCGGCAATGTTTGAACTTAGCGTGATCATGCCTTTTGCGCTTGAAAAATGCGTCTTTAAAAGCGCAGTTTGCGTGTGCGGCTGAGAGACGATATAGTATGGATACTTGTATTTTTCCGCGATTTCCGGCAGATCCTCACGCGGATCAATGACGATGAAAGGAATATGATTTTCCCTAAATTCGCGGCTTAATTCCATTGTGTATTGGTTGTGATAGCAGATGACAAAGTGGTTTTTTAGTCTTGCGATTTTATATAACATTCGTCTTTCCTTTATGATCGCTACGAGCGCGCCTTTTTTTAAAACTTCGAGCATCAAACCCGTAGAAAACGTAAAAACGGCAAAACCGAGTAAAATAAAAGTGATAGTAAAAATCCGGCCGGCCGGAGAAATAGGCGCAACCTCGGTAAATCCGACGGTCGTAAAAGTCATACCGGCCTGATAAATCGCGTCTATCAGGCTAAAATTATCGATCGTGACATAGCCCATAGCTCCGACCATCATCATCAAAACGACTAAGATGAGCGGTAAGCGAAACGGGCGAAGTTGTTCGTAAAGTTCGGTATTAAGACTAATTTGAGGTTTGGCGGAACTTGACCAGTTGAGGAATTTTAAAATCTTTTTAAACAAAGACAACTCCTCAAATTTGCGGTAAATTTAGCGTGACTGTTTTCTCATTGTTCTTAGCGTAGAAGCAGCTACTTTGATCTTTCTCGTAGTGCCGTCCTCTAGCGTAACGCGGATGGTTCTTAGGTTTGGTAAAAACCTTCTTTTTGTTCTGTTTTTGGCGTGGCTAACGTTGTTGCCTACCATCGGACCTTTACCTGTTATTGCACATACTCTTGACATATTTGTTTCCTTAAAAATAAAAATTTCTGCTGATTTTATCCAAAATAAACAAAATAAAAGCTTAAAGCCGCTTTTACAAACGCGTTAGTTTTTAAACTGAATTTATGGATAAAAAAGCTAAAATAACAAAATTTAAACACGGTTAAATTTTAAAAAATTACCGGCTCGATTTACGTAAAAAATATCATTTTTTTAGGAAATTCTTTTATCTTATGAGATTAGATTTTAAAGACGACGTAGCTATATTTTATCCTTCCGGCTTTTTAGACGGCGATATCGATAAATATGAAATCAGCGACGCAAATATAAAATATCTACGCCAAAAAGCTCCACGTCATATCCTAATATCGCTTAAAAATACCGTTTATTTTAATAAGGTAGGCTTTAATCTAATCCTTGAGTCCGTCTCAAGAATAACAAAGGAAAGCGACGCAGACATAGGCTTTTGCGACTACAATGAGATAAAATTTAAAGCCCTAAAAAGAATGTCTAAAGATGTTTTAAATTTATCTTTTTTTGAGACGCTCAGCGTTGCGCTTTTATTTTGGGGGAAGTTTGAATCGGAAAACAAACAAATCATCGTTTTTAACGCCGATACCGAGCAAAAACGCCAGATTGCGCTAACATTATCAGGGCGCGGATACAAACCGGTTATCGCAAAAGACGAGGAAGAATTTAATCGTTTACATAAAGATTTCGAATGCGCCATCCGCCTCACCGACATCAAATCAAATAAAAAAGAATTATCCACTACCCTTAAAGAAAACGTCGTCGTTTACGAGATAAACGGCTTTATCGACTCGGAATTTGCAGATAAATTCGCTTATAAAAGTTTCCTGCAATCGCTAAAAATCGGCTTTAAATTTTTTGTTTTTGATATGAAAAAATCAAGTTTTATAAATATTCACGGCGTGTCGTTTTTGGCAAAACTTGCGATGGAGTGTGCCGATAGCGGCGCAACTATAGCTATGTGCGGACTAAAAAAATCCAACGTCTCAAAAGCCTTACTTCATGATTTAGAGGACTGCGGGATTTTACTTTACGACACGATCCAGGATTTTTTCAATGACGACGCGACGATAGAAGGCGGCGGTAGTATAGAAGACGAAAAACCTAAAAACATAACCAAAGAGTTAATAGATCTTTTACCGGATATCTTAAAAGTAGTGATGGACACGCTAGCATCTTTATCAAATTTGCCCATTTCTCGCAAGAGTACCGAGATAACAAATTTTAGTTGCGACGAGGAGAAATTTTGCATGGGCTCGGTAGCGTTTTACGGCGAGATAAACGCCAAATTTATCCTCTGTGTCGAAAAAAACGCCGTTAGTAGTATCTGCAAAATTTTACTCCAAGAAGGCGGTGAAGCAAGCATAACCGAAGCATATGCAGACCTGCTTAGCGTCATCTCAGACCGCATCGAGGCATGGCTAAAGAGCCGAAAGATAGAGGCAAATTTCACCTTGCCGCACGTCTTTGAAGAGATTAAAGACGAAGACAAAAAAAACAAAGGCGCCCTCGTGCGACTCGATATAGACGGCATGGACGCGATATTTTTTCTAAGTAAATAAAAGGACACTAAAATGTATGTAGCACCGAGTATTTTATCGGCTGATTTTGGAAATTTAAGAGCCGAGATCGAGGCCATCTGCGAGGCTGGCGCCGATCTAGTGCATGTTGACGTGATGGACGGGCATTTCGTACCAAATTTAACCATCGGCCCGGTAGTCGTAAATGCCGTCGCAAAAGCCGCTACAAAGCCGCTAGATATACACCTGATGGTTCAAAACAACACCTTTTTCGCCGATCTTTTTTTGCCTCTGAAGCCTAAATTTTTAAGCTTTCACATCGAGGAGGAAAAGCATCCTTTGCGTCTAATCGATCACATCCGTAGCCATGGCACGGGGCCCGCGATCGTACTAAACCCGCATACTCCGGTATCGGCGATCGAGCACATCGTAAACGAGGTCGACATGGTGCTTTTAATGAGCGTAAATCCTGGCTTTGGCGGGCAAAAGTTTATCCCTTCGGTACTTGAAAAAGCTCGCAGTCTACGCGAAATGATCGAGCGCAAAAACGCTAAATGCATGATCGAGGTAGACGGCGGCGTGACGGGGCTAAACGTCGCGCAGCTCGATGAGGCGGGCGTAGATATCGTCGTGGCTGGCAGTTATATATTTTCGTCAAATTCATACGAGCACTCTATCCGCTCGCTAAAGCTCGAGTTTTGAACCAAGATTTTGAAAATTTACTAGCCGTCATCGCCAAGCGAAACGTAGCCTACGCGGACTTTGTCGCCGCGACCAAGCAAATGGACGAATACTCCGAGCTTTTCGACGTTCGCGACGTGCAGATGTGGCGCGCGCTTGGGCTTGACATAACACGTACCGCAAAAAACCAAATCGAGCTAAAAACGCGGCGCAATGAAATAAAAGATCAAATTTTTTGCGTCGTAGATATAGAAACTAGCGGCGGCATAAATAGCGGCCAGATCATCGAAATCGGTGCACTAAAGCTACAAAATGGCGAAATAATCGGCAAATTTGAAACATTCGTGTACGCGCCCTATGTCCCGGAAAATATCAGCGAACTAACGGGCATCACCGTAGAACACCTAAAAAACGCACCCAGCCTAGCCTTCGTTATGGAGCAGTTTAAGGTCTTTCTAGGCCAGAGCGTTTTTGTGGCGCACAACGTTCGCTTCGACTACGGCTTTATCAGCGCGACGCTGGAGGCGCTAGGATACGGCGAGCTACTAAACCGCAAGCTCTGCACCATAGACCTAGCCCGCCGCACCATAGCCTCGCCAAAATACGGCCTAGGCACGCTAAAAGAACTTTTAGGTATCGACAATACCCATCATAGAGCCCTGAATGACGCTATCGCGGCTGCTGAAATTTTTAAACACTCCCTGCAAAAACTCCCAAGAGAAGTAAGAACGACTGAGGATCTGATAGAGTTTAGTAAATCAGCCAAGACAATGAAACGACTAAAAATCACGACGAATGAAGCCGGCGAGTCGGCCAAATTTGATGACAATGAAAATTTAGGCGAAGCAAGCGAGGCTCAAATTTTAAACGTTAGCAACAAGATACAGCCTAAACTTCCGATATTTGATGAGTAAATTTAACTAAATTTGCCGTAGTTAAATTTGATAAATTTAAAGCCCAATATAAACTAGCAAAAGCATCCGCTGCCTCTGCCTGCCCTATAAAAATCTTACATTTTCCAAATTTAGCAGAATAAAAAGAATAAATTTAAAAAATAGCAGCCAAGGTCGGCGCAAATTTGACCTACTCGCCAACTCGTTCTCCGTTTATCCGCACGATCCTAGCGGGGATGCCTACGACCGTGGCGTTATCTGGCACGTCTTTTAGCACTACCGAGTTTGCGCCTATTTTTGCGTTTTCGCCGATTAGGATGTTCCCTAGCACCTTTGCGCCGGCTGCTATCGTGACGCCGTTTTTTACGGTCGGGTGGCGCTTACAACACTCTTTGCCCGTACCGCCCAGAGTTACTTGATGATAGATCAGCACATCGTCGCCCACCTCAGCCGTTTCGCCGATAACTACGCCCATGCCGTGATCGATAAAAAGCCGCCTACCGATCTTGGCACCCGGATGTATCTCGATGCCAGTTAAAAAACGCGACATCTGAGAGACGAAGCGCGCCATAAATCGCCAATTTTTAACGTGCAAAAAATGCGCAAATCTATGAAAAAAGA
>CAURMS010000070.1:0-6710 GCA_963526085.1 uncultured Campylobacter sp.
GCTTTACGTAGTGGCGATGGTTTCGTTTTTCATCTTGCTGAAAAATCAAATTTCGCTCGCTTACGGCGAGAAGAAAAAGGAGATCGCGATATTGCGCAGTATCGGCTTTAGCGTGAGAAATATCATCGCGCTTAAATTTATCCAAAACATCGTCGTTTCTTTTAGCGCCTATTTGCTGGGCGTCGCTGGAGCCTATATCTACGTGTTTTTATTCGGTGCGCCGTTTTTGCGCGATATATTTTTAGGCAGCGAGGTGGCAAATTTCACGGATTTTACGCCGATCATCGACTTTAATATGCTATTTTTGATCTTCATTTTTAGCGTGATTCCGTTTTTGGCATTCGTCATCATCCCGTCGTGGCGTATCGCCGTTAGCGACATGAGCGAGGCGGTAAAATGAACGCGATAGAAGTAAAAAATCTCTGTAAAATTTACAATCAAAATAAACCCAACGAATTTCACGCGCTAAAAAATATAAATTTGACGGTAAAAAGCGGCGACCTAGTCATCCTAAAAGGCGTTAGCGGTAGCGGCAAAAGTACGCTACTAGGAATACTCGGCGCACTTAGCAAACCAAGCAGCGGCGAAGCGCTAATCAACGGCCGCAACGTCTCAAAACTACCCGACATCATGAGCTCAAATTTTAGACATAGCGAGGTCGGGTTTATATTTCAGTCATTTAACCTGATCGAGGGCCTTAGCGTCTATCAAAACGTTCTAGCGCCGCTAAGTCTAACAAGACTTAAAAAAGCCGAGCTAAACTCGCAAATCGAGCGCGCGCTAAATCTCGCTAACATCGCGCACAAAAAAGATCAAATCATCTCAAAACTAAGCGGCGGCGAGAAGCAAAGATGCGCGATAGCAAGGGCTCTAGCGATGGATCCTAGCGTCATACTAGCCGACGAACCGACGGCAAATTTGGACAAGCAAAACTCGCTTATATTTATCGAAATGCTGAAAAAATTTAAAGAGCTAAAAAAGACCGTCGTCGTCGCTACGCACGATATCTTGTTTGACGATCTGGACTTCGTGGACGGCTACGTGAGGATGCAAGACGGAGAGATGCAGTGAGCGTATTTTTATCTGACGAAGTCATCGCGTTTTTGCTGATCGAGCTTATCATCATCGTACTGATGGGCATTTCGCAGTATTTCGTCGTGCGCATCATGCGGCTATGGGACTTTAACTCGACGTCAAATTTGCAATACGACCTCGAAAAACGCAACTACCTCGTAAATACGATTTTGTTTTTCGCCGTAGTTTGCAAGATCGTTTTGTTTGTATTTTTCGCGCTATCTCTAAACGAGCTAGCAGACGTGGTGCCCGGAGCCATGTGCTCTGCCGGCGTCATCGGCTCAAATCAATTTGGCGGCATTTTGCTACTGCTAAAACTGCTGCTCATCTTTGGCTTTGGGCTGTGGCTCATCATAAATTCGCTTGATTTAAAGGCGACGAATTTTCCGTATTTAAAGCGAAAATACGTCATTTTCACGATACTTTTTGTCGCCGTTTTGATCGAATTTGCCGCCGAGATTCTATTTTTTAGCAACGTACCGCTAAAAGTACCCGTCTTTTGCTGCTCGGTCGTGTTTCAAGCTCCAAAGCTACCATTTGGCTACACGAAGCTAAATTTGGTCATATTTTACTACGCCATTTTTGCGGTCATTTTGACGCTAAATTTACTCAAACAGACGATGGCGAGCTTTGTTTGCAACCTGCTGTTTTTATTTATCGCATACTACGCGATTACCTATTTTTTCGGACTTTACGTCTACGAGCAACCAAACCACAAATGCCCGTACTGCATGCTAAAGGGCGAGTATTTTTAAGTCGGCTACCTCATCTGGGGCTCGCTGTTTTTGGGTATTTTCTACGGTATCGCAGCGTTTTTAGTGGAGCTAATCGTGAAAAAACCTTACGAGCATTTGCTTAAACTTTCCTCTTTTTGGCTCGTCGTAAACGCTCTTGTTTGTAGCTTTTTCGTCGCTAAATACTACCTTTTGCGAGGAGTTTTATTATGATAAAGCAAATTTTCGCCGCCGTGCTACTCATCGGCGTAGTGGCGCTGCTCGCGTTTTCTGTGGATACTAGCGAGGGCAAGATCGTCGTTCACCACGGCAACGTAGAAAAAAAGCCGCTAGAAATCGAGCTAAACAAATACCTCTGCTTTGAGAGCAAGGTTCTCATCAGCGACCTAAACAACACGGCTCAAGCTGTGATGCCAAACGGCGACACATACTTTTTCTACGACATCTCAAACTCGTTTACGTGGCTCATGCGGCAAAAAAACAAAGATGATGTCGTACTGTGGGTCTATTCGCAAGACACCAGCCGCTATATCCTGGCTAAAAATGCCTGGTACTCGCGCGTGGATATCACTCCGATGGGATACGGCATCGGTGCGTACGAATATCACGTTTACGGCATCAATGATAACTATTTCGAGGATGTCATGCTCTATGCCGCCCGCGGAGAAACGCTGATAAATCCGCTGATTTTTATCTTGCTTTCGGAGAATAAAATTTAGGTTTTAAAGCCTGTTTTTTTATTCTCCTAAATTATATCTACAAAGTAAAATAGTTAAATTTGACGGATTTAATTTTAAATTTGCCTATATTTTACGGCTAAAATTTAGTAAAAAACTTAATGAGTCTCCTCATAGTTTGTAAATTCAATATTCAAACATGCGTTTAAACGTTAGTAAATTTACTGTTGCGGGAGATGACTTATTAACGGTAAATGTTGAAATTTCATCTTTGTCGGTTAAATTTGTACGTATTTCAAAAATTTGATCAATTTTTCCGCCGGTTTGAAAATTTGATGAACTATTAGCTAACGTTAATTTTTAACTATGAATTTTACATAACTGACGGATAACGTTTTACAAAAGGTTAGTACCTAACGTTATTCACCTTTAGAAAATCCCTCAGCGCTTCGTATTCGCCGTTTTCAAAATAACGCCATTTACCGGGTTTTAGCATACCAAGATCGACGCGACCGAAACTAACGCGTTTTAGATCCATTACCTCAAGGTCGAAATATCCGAAAAATCGGCGTAGTTCGCGGTTTTGTCCCTCGTTTATCACGACTTTTAGCTTCGTAAAACCGCCGCTCGAGCCAAAAATTTTATAGTCCAAAAAGGGCTTAAATTCCATTGATTTTATCGCAGTTTTAGCATGCGCGCCCTTGGTAGCGTCCGCAGCAAAAAACCCCTCATTCATCGCTGTTATCACTTCGGGCGTTATCTCGCCTTTTACTTTGAGATAATATTCGCGCTCGACGTCGCTATTCATCAGCGCGGTAGCGATCGCTGGAGCGTCCGTTAGCAAAAGTAGCCCCTCGCTAGCGTAGTCAAGCCGCCCGATACTAACAAATTTTGCAAACTGACGATCCAAACTATCATAGATCGTTTTGCGTCCGCGGTCATCTTTTTTACTAACGAGTTCGCCTTTTTGTTTGTGATAAACAATCATCGTAAATTCTTTTTTTAGCCTTACTATGCGACCGTTTATCTTTACTTTATCCTCATCGCTAACGCTAGTGGCTAGCTCGCTAACGACACGACCATTTACGCTAACTTTGCCCTGCTTTATTAGCTCGTCAGCCTCTCTACGCGAATAACTCGTGTTATGCGATATAAATTTGTTTAATCTGCTTTTTTGCATTTTATAGTCCTAAATTTGCAAGGTCGTGTATGTGTAAAACACCGACCGGAACGCCGTTTTCTACGACGGCTAGTAGCTGGATTTTATAACGCTCTATAAGCGCTAACGCATCTATCGCCAACATCTCTTTATCATTTAGCTCTTTTGGCTTTAGCGTCGCGTATTTGATCGCAGCGTCGTTTAGATCAAAGTCCTCTCTCATCAGTGCGCGCCTAAGGTCTCCGTCGCTTAAAATCGCATCCAAAACGCCATCTTTATCGACGATGAGGACGGTGCCGAGTTTACCGTGCGTCATAGTGTCGATCGCCTGTTTTAAGCTCGCATTCCAGCGTACTATAGGCAAATTTTCGCTTCTCATCACGTCTTTTACTTTTAAAAATAATCTCTTGCCAAGACTTCCTCCTGGATGAAAATTTGCAAAATCCTCTTTTTTAAATCCTCGCTTTTCCATCAGGCAAACGGCTAATGCATCGCCTAGGGCTAACGTTAGCGTCGTAGAGCTAGTTGGCGCGGCATCTAGCGGGCAGGCCTCTTTGCTAACGTCAAGCTTCACAAAGGCGTTGCTAAATTTACCAAGCGTGCTAAATTTATCCCTCGCCATCGCAACTATCGGCACGCCAAAACGCTGCACGTGAGGCAGGATTTTAGTTAGCTCCTCGCTCTCGCCGCTAAAGCTGATAGCCAGTAGCGTATCATCCTTACCGATCATGCCCAGATCGCCATGCATCGCCTCGGTCGGATGCATGAAAAAGCTAGGCGTGCCCGTGCTAGCAAGCGTCGCGGCAATCTTTGCACCGACGTGTCCACTCTTGCCCACGCCCGTGACCACGACCTTGCCTTTGGTTTGGTATAAAGTCTCGACCGCATTTTCAAATTCGCCGTCTAAAATCTCGGCATTTCTCGTTAGCTCGTTAGCCTCCGTCTTTAGCACGTTAGCGGCTATTTTGATTGTATCGCTCATTTTGCGCCCTTACATCAGGTATATGATCGGCACGATGGTCGGATACTTTTTGACTTTTCTAAATATATGCTTGCGGATGACTTGGCGCACCTGGCCTTCGAGCATCCTGCCGTCTTTTAAAAGCTCCTCTTTGACATTGCTTAGATACTGCTCCAGCACGCCCTCCATCTCTTTTCTAAACTCACCGTCTTCCTTGTCGCCTACTAGCCCGTAACTGATGACGCGAGGCTTGTTGATGAGCTTAGCGCCGTGGCGAGAGATTTGCGCGATGATCATTACGACGCCCGCTTCGGCCAAATTTTGCCTATCGATCACGACGTCGTCTGAAATTTGCTTGTTGATTTGGTTGTCGATAAATACCTTGCCGGTTTTTACCGTCTTGGCGCGCTTCATATATTTTTGGCAAATATCTATCTGATCACCGTCACTCATCAGATAGATATTTCGCTCATCCACGCCACATGCTACGGCAGTTTCTTTATGCTTTGCGATGTGGTTGTATTCGCCGTGAACCGGGAGGAAAAATTTAGGCTTTATTAGGCGCAGCATCAGCTTTTGCTCTTCCTGTGCGGCGTGACCGCTCACGTGTATCTCGCTAAAGTCCTGATACGCAACGCTAGCACCTGATTTGATGAGAAAATTTAACACTGTCGAGACGCTGCTTTCGTTGCCTGGGATCGCCTTTGAGCTGATGATGATCTGATCGGTCGGCTTTATTTTGATGTATTTGTGCTCATCCGTAGCCATGCGGTACAGCGCACTCATCGTCTCGCCTTGAGAGCCGGTGGTGACGATCAGTACTTCGTTATCTTTAAATTTGCCGACTTCGTTAGCGTCGATGAAAATTTTCTTATCGAGCTTGATATAGCCAAGCTCCATCGCCGTGTAGAGGTTACGCTCCATACTGCGGCCGATGACGCAGACTTTGCGGTTGTATTTTAGTCCCCAGTCGATCGCCTGATAGACGCGGTGGATGTTAGAGCTAAACGTGCTCATTATCACGCGGCCTTTGGCTTTTGAGAAAATAGCGTCAAAAGTCTTACCCACGCTGCTTTCGCTTTTAGTAAAGCCCTCGCGGTAGCTGTTCGTGCTATCGCTCATCAGGCACAGTACGCCGCGCTCACCGTAGTAGGCTAGGCGCCCCAGATCGGTAGGGTAGCCGTCGATCGGGGTGTGGTCGATCTTAAAGTCACCCGTGTGGATGATAGTGCCAGCCTTTGTCGTGATGGCTAGCGCGCTGGCGTCGATAATAGAGTGCGTGATATGTATCCACTCGACCTCAAAATCTCCGATCAAATACGGCTTGCGCTTTTCAACCGAGCGGAAAAGCGAACGCTCCTGTTTTAGTCCGTGCTCTTCAAATTTGTTATTTATCATACCCAGCGGCAATGGCGTGGCGTAAATCGGAAATTTAAACTCTTTGTAAAAGTATGGCACCGCACCGATGTGATCCTCATGGGCGTGCGTGATGACGACGCCTTTTATCTTGTCTTTTATCTTACGCACGTAGTCAAAGTCGGGGATCAGGATATCCACGCCGTGCATACTCTCGCTAGGAAAACTCATGCCGATATCGACGATGATCGCGCTCGTATCAGTCTCAAAAACGGTCATATTTCCGCCGATCTCGCCTAGTCCGCCAAGAGGCGTGATGCGGATCCTGTGATCGGTCGAGTTTAGATATTTCATCGGTTCGAGGCGCAGTTCATGGACGGCCTTGTTTGCCTCCATAGACGCGGCGATATCTTGCTGCCACTGCTCGTTACCGTTTAGCTTGGCGGGTAAATTTTTCTTCGGTTTTCGCTGTTTTTTCGGCTTAGCTTCGCCCGTTTGATTTTCGGTGTTTGCGGTTTGTTTGTTAGCATTTTTGTTTCCGCTTTGCGCACTATTTTGGGAGTTTTGTTTGTTATTTTTACTACGATTTCTTTTACTGTTTTGTTTGTTAGCGTTAGGCTGTTCGCCGTTTTGCGCGTGCTGTTCGTCGCCGTCAAAAGGCTCTAAAAAGAAATTATCTATCACGCTTTGACTAGCTTTTTGCTCGCCGTTTTGCGCGTTTTGGTCTAAATTTTCTTGTTTATTTTTAT
>CAURMS010000071.1:0-6570 GCA_963526085.1 uncultured Campylobacter sp.
CTTCTGTTTTATCAAATTTGATTCGTTTCGCCGCGCAAAAAGGTCAAATTTGATAAAAATAATGTGTATTTTCGTAACATCTAGTCTTTTTAGCGTTATATTTTACTTTAGCCTGCTCTCAAATTTGACAGTCAAATTTGAGATAGTGTTACATATTTACACATAAATTTGAAATTTATTGCAAAAAGTCGAAACATTTTCACGCAGCCGCTTTTTTATGAATTATAATTGCACCTAGCTGATTTAGCTAATCTTTACAAAAAGGATCACAGATGAAAATTAAGTTACTTTCCGCACTGCTTCTTTCTTGCGCACTTGCGGGCAGCGCGTTTGCCGCAGGCAAAACATACACGATCAAATTCGCCCACGTCGTTGCAGCTTCTACGCCAAAAGGCAAGGCTGCGGACTTTTTTGCCAAACGAGTCGGCGAGCTTAGCGGCGGAGCGATCAAGGTCGAGGTATATCCTGCCGCATCGCTGATGGACGACGATAGAGTTTTTGCCGCGCTAAAGCTTGGCAACGTACAAATGGCCGCGCCTAGTTTTTCTAAATTTACGCCGATAGTGCCGCAGTTTCAGCTATTTGACCTACCGTTTATCTTTAGAGATAATGCCCATCTTTACGCTGTTCAAGACGGTGAAGTCGGACAAGCTCTAAAAGATATGATCGCTAAAAAAGGATTCATCGCGCTTGATTTTTGGGACGCAGGATTTAAGCACTTTAGCTCAAGCAAAAAGCCTATCGTAGAGCCTGCGGACGCTAAGGGACAAAAATTCCGCATCCAAAGCTCAAAAGTGCTTGAAGAGCAGATTAAAGTAATCGGCGGCAACCCGCAAGTATTGCCTTTTTCGGAGGTTTATCCAGCCCTTCAACAAGGCGTAGTCGATGCGACTGAAAACCCGCTATCAAACTTCTACAACTCCAAATTTTACGAGGCGCAAAGCTCTCTAACGCTCTCTAGTCACGGATATTTGGGATATTTAGTCGTTATGAGCGAGAAATTTTGGAAAGGTTTGCCCGATGATATGAAGGCTCACGTAACGCAAGCTCTAAAAGAAGCTACGGCGTTCGAGCGCGAAGAGACGGCTAAGGAAGAAGAGCATATTTTAAGCGAGCTTAAAAAATTCGCAAGTGAGACCAAAAAGCTTGAGATCATCGAGCTAAACGCCGATCAAAAGGGCAAATGGGCGGAAGCTATGAAGCCGATTTATCCAAATTTCTACAGCACGATCGGTCAAGATTTGGTAGAAAAAACGATAAATACGAAGTAGGCTTTTATGGGTAAATTTTTTGAGATTTTAGATGTCGGCATCGCCTCGGTAAACAAAACCGTAGCGGTGCTAGGCATCGCCGCAGGCACGCTGCTAGCCTTCATTAACGTCGTTATGCGCTACTGCTTTAACACGGGCTGGTCGTGGGCCGGCGAGCTAACCAACTACCTTTTTATCTGGTCGGCGTTTTTTGCCGCCGCTTACGGCTTTAGAAAAGGTATACATATCTCGGTTACGATTTTGATCGAGAGGTTTCCCGCTCCTATCGCCAAGGCCTACCTCATCTTTGCAAACATCATAACGACGGTGTTTTTGATGTTTATAGTAGTTTATAGCGTGCAGTATCTACAGGTGTTGTTCGAGCTTGATTCCATGAGCGTGGATCTAGGCGTGCCGGAATGGGTACCGATGCTAGTGCTTCCGATAGCGTTTTTGGGTGCTAGCTACCGCGCCGGAGAGAAAATTTTCCAGATCGCTATGACGCCTTCGGATAAAGTCATCATAAACAACGAAGCCGAGATGATACACGACTCGGTCAAGAAAAGCTAAGGAGAGCCTATGACCATCGCATTTTTGTTTATCTCGCTGTTTGGCCTTATGCTTATAGGCGTTCCCGTCGCTGTTTCTCTAGGAGCTAGTACGGTTTTAACGATGCTGCTCTTTACCAACTTAGATGTTGCAGAGGTGCCTCAGCATATTTTTGACGGTATCAATAAATTTCCTCTCATGGCGATCCCGATGTTTATCCTGGCCGGAAATTTACTGAGCAAGGGCGGTTCTGCTAGACGCATTATAGATTTTGCTAAATCCATGGTCGGGCACCTGCCAGGCGGCCTGCCGATGAGCGCGATATTTGCGTGCGTTATATTTGCCGCAGTTTCGGGCAGCTCGCCTGCTACGGTCGTAGCGATAGGCTCTATCATGTTTGTCGCTATCAAAGAAGCCGGCTACCCAAAAGAATACGCCGTGGGCGGCATCACAACCGCGGGTTCTCTAGGCATCCTCATCCCGCCTTCGGTCGTTATGATCGTTTACGGCGTGACATCGGATACCAGCATCGCGAAGCTATTTATGGCGGGCGTGGTGCCTGGACTGATGCTTGGCGGCATGATGATACTTCAGACTTATATCGGAGCGAAAAAACTCGGATTTAAAGCCTCGGTTCCAGAGCCTTGGAGTGAGCGAATAAAAAAATTCGGCAAGGCGTTTTGGGCGCTGCTAATCGTAGTAGTCGTTATCGGCGGTATCTACGGCGGCATTTTTACGCCGACCGAGGCTGCGGCGGCGAGCACGATATATGCGCTGATTATTTCGCTATTTGTCTATAAAGATATCAAATTTAAAGACCTATGGGACATCTGCCTAGAGTCTGCCATCACGACGGCGATGATATTTTTCATCATCGCAAACGCGTTTGTATTTGCGTATCTGCTAACTAGCGAAAACATCCCGCAGACGATAGCAGATA
This sequence comes from uncultured Campylobacter sp., assembly GCA_963526085.1. Lineage (GTDB taxonomy): Bacteria > Campylobacterota > Campylobacteria > Campylobacterales > Campylobacteraceae > Campylobacter_A. The sequence continues at coordinate 2,740 of CAURMS010000071.1, forward strand.
GCATCTTAGCCGCAAATATCGGCAAGATCGGCTTTTTAATCATCGTAAACATCCTGCTTTTCATCATGGGACAGTTTATGGAGCCATCATCGGTCGTTATGATCATGGTGCCGCTACTGCTACCGATCGCAACCGCGCTAGGCGTGGATCCGGTACACTTCGGCATCCTGCTAATCGTGAATATGGAAATTGGCATGATCACGCCGCCTGTGGGCTTAAATTTATTCGTCGCCAGCGGCCTAACTGGCATGAATCTAAAAGACGTCATCGTCTCGTGCTTGCCATGGACTTTGACGCTATTTATCGGACTTATTTTAGTGACGTATATCCCGGAGATTTCGCTTTGGTTGCCTAATCTTATGTACAAAAACTAACCGACTTTTAAATTTTGCGAGCGGGCTTAGCTAAGGCCTTGCTCGCCTTAAATTCCTACCGCGCTAAATTTGCCTCAAAAGCCCAAATAAAGACAAAGTGTCGTATAATTTTTGCAAATAAAAAAGGGGAGATTATGTATAGCGTCAAACTGCATATTTGCTTAAGCGAGGATTTAAAAAACAAGCTTGAAATTTTAGAAAAAATCCAGCCAAAACCGCGTTTTACGCACGAATTTAGCACTATAAAAAGCCCAGCGGACGTCCCATCGCCCATACTCGACGAAAATCAATATCTCATCATCGCAAGCCAGAGCTGCGGACTAGACTTATCCGAGCTAAAAAACCGTATCGGCGAAAACGGCTTTTTGGCGATTTACGCGAGGGATGCGGACAAGATAACCGGCGAACAAAAACAAATCGCCGATGAAATTTGGCTTGAAAGTGCGAATTTAGACGATTTTTACTTTGAAAAGGCGCTAAATTTAATCGCCGAGCGCAAAGAGGCGTGGTTACAAAAAACATGGTTGCAGACAACGATAAACTCGTCTCCGGATATGATCTGGTTTAAAGATATGGACGGGCTGCACTTAGAGGTAAACGACGCCTTTTGCGAGGTCGTAAATAAGCAAAAAGACGACGTTCGCGGTAAAGATCACTACTATATCTGGAATATCCCAAAGGAAGTCTATGAGCAAACAGGCTATGTCTGCGTTCAGACCGAGGACGACGTCGTAGCCGCGCGCAAAACCTGCCTACTGGACGAAGAGGTGATGAAGGCAGACGGCAACCTAAGCAAGCTAAAAACATATAAAACGCCGATATTTGACGGTGAAACCATCATCGGCACCGTCGGTATCGCTCGCGACGTGACGAAAGAGTACGAATATCTGCAAAACATCGAGCATCTAGCTCACTACGATCAGCTCACCGGATTAGCAAATCGCAACCAGCTAGACGCCTTTTTGGACAAGCTAAAAACCACGCATATGAGCATACTGTATATGGATCTAGACCGCTTTAAGCAGGTAAACGACGAGCACGGGCACCAGGCGGGCGACAAGGCTCTAGTTGCGATTGCGGAGTTGATAAAGGAGATTTTTAACGACGCGATGAACGTACGCATCGGCGGGGACGAGTTTATCTCGATATTTACCGACGGCGCGAATATGCAAAGCATAGCGCCTCGCGTGCAAATTTTGATCGACCGATTTTTTAAAATTTGCCAAGAAAATCCGCTATTTAACGGACTATCCGTAAGCGCGGGCATAGCAGAGGGCCAGATCGGACACGGCTCGTTTGACCTACTACTTCAGCGCGCAGACGACGCTCTTTATAAAGCTAAACACGCAGGCCGGGGTACGTACTGCGTAAATCCATGGGATGGCTTTGAGCAAAAATAAATTTTGCTAGCGTTTGTGGGGCGGTAACGATTCGGCGCAAATTTACGACGGCTCGTTAGCATCCATGCAGCTAGACGGGTGACCGTAAATTTGATACCGCTTCTTATCTTTTACTCTAAATTTTATTCAAATTTTACCGATATAGTTAAAAAGCCAAATTTTAAAAGGATTTTAGATGATAGGCGGCGTAAACGGATTTAACGCAAATGCAAATTTCGATTTTAGCGGCGCTCGCGGGCACAATTTAAAAGCGCGCGAGGAAAAAGAAGCGGCGAATTTGATGTCAAATTTGACGGCACAGATTAATTACGATACGGTAAATCCAAGCGAATTAGGCTACGACCAACTAAAAATTTGGGCGGATAAGGTTGGTCCTGAGAAGCTAACTGGTAAAAATTTAAGCATGTGGCTGGGCGTAAAAATGGGATTTGACGAGCTGGAGGACGGATGGCGCAAGGAGCTCGGACTAAAGCCTGACGAACCGGTATTTGCAAGGAGGATATTTTCTCTAAGCGGCTACACGAGAGACGATAAAATCAGCATTTGGGGCAAGATGAACGGGCTTGATCCGAGTACCGACAAAGAAAAAGCCGCCGAGCTAAAAAGCTTCGTAGATAGCACGCAAGCTCTGATCGCGCACGCGGGCGATCCATCCGATATATTTAGACAGGACGTCTTTAGCGTGGATAAGTTTTTGAGTAAATTTAACGTAGATCTGGGCGGGTTTGGCCTGGGACTTGGCATGCGTAGCGGCAGCGGCCTGATAATGGACGCTAAGGCCTCGAAGCTACTGGATTCAGATATGAGCGAGGAGGAGTTTAAAGATAAATGGCTCGAGTACGCGGCAAATAAAATCCTAGGCGAATACGCAAACATCAAAATTTCGCTTGAAAACGGCACGCTAAATTTCGACCAAACGCCCGCAAAAGAGCGCATTACGCTTCTGGGACAAGATATAGAAGATCGCGTGAGCTACGCAGACGAAGCGAGTAAAAAAGATTTTTTTAAATTTCTAAAAGACGTGTTTAGAAACGGCGAGAGTATCGCAGACGTGCTGCAAAAAATCGCGCTAAAAAAGAGCAACTTTGACGAAATGGCCAAAGAGGAGGCGCAAGCAGACGCTGCGAAAGAAAAGAAATTTAAACCTATCCACGCTACTAGTAAAAGCCAAACCTACGTTTATAAGGATATAAAGCGCGAGTTTTTCGAGAAATTTATCAAAGCCGAACAAGAAAAAGGAACGGACGTAACCAAGCTTTTAGAAGCTCTAAATAAAATCCGAAGGCTAGAATCAATGCGTAAAATTTAGCAAAAGCAAAAGCGTAGGGCTAAATTTAAAGCCTAAATTTACCCTGAGCTAAAAATAAAGCAAACCGCCAAGGCTCGCCGACGTTAAATTTTGACAAAAATTATCCGCAAAAGCTAACTTAAACGCTCCAAATTCTGGCGGGTAAATTTAACCCGCCAAGCCAAAATTTAACGCACCGAATTTACATCTCATAGCTATCCTCTTCGTCTTCGTCGCCGTATTCGTAGTCGTTCTCGTCGTAGTTGTAGCTGTACTTCTCGGATCTCTCGTCGTCAAATTCGGAGTATTCTTCCTCCAAATCTTCCTCTTCGTAGTCAAATTCTTCGCTCATTTTTTCTCCTTTAAAATTATTTTTTCACTTCTTCGACATATAGGCTCTGGCTAGGGAAGGCAAATCCAAGTCCGTTGGCCTCTACGATATTCATTATTTTTAGCATCACGTCCTCTTTGACGGCCAAAAACTCGCCCCAAACTATCGTCTTTGAAAAGCAGTACACTAGGATATTTATCGAGCTATCGGCAAACTCGTCCACGACGACGAATAAATTCGACTTATAACCGGCCAAATCGTCGATAGAGACGATGCCGCGGTCGTAGCGACTAGCCTTTTTCGAGCCCATATCGTCGCCCTTTGCTATGCCTGGATGATCGATTAGCATCTGTTTGATTTCCTCGACGCACTTTTTGATCTGCTCGGTCGTGGCGCTGTACTCTAGGCCGATCAGCATCCTGATGCGCCGTCCCATCT
>CAURMS010000072.1:0-6561 GCA_963526085.1 uncultured Campylobacter sp.
TCCGGGCTTTTTGTGTAGCTTCATATAGCAGCCCACGACCTCGTGACCCGCTTCTAGCAGCATTTTGGCGCTCATGGTGGAGTCGACGCCGCCGCTCCTGGCCATTAGTATTTTCATTTCTCTTTCCTATTGTGAGGGCTTGTCTTTTTAGCGCTTTTTACGGAGTTTGTAAATTTTTGGCTCGATGAACCAGATGTTCTATCTACGCCGAAAATTTACCGCACAGCCGCAAAAATCATCTAAAAATACCGCGCTCTAAAGTTTTGTATTTTAAATTCAGCTTTAAAATTTACAAATCTCGCCTTAGCCCCACAATAAGACAATTTCGTATAAATTTGACGCGATTATATAAAAAATAGCTTAATACGCTATATATTTGCGAGCCGAGGACGGCAATGCATTTATCTTTCGCGCCTTGCTCGGATCTATATTTTATCCGCCAAGACGACGCAGATTTTGCAATCGGCGATGACGCAGTCAAATTTACCAAAACACAGGTGAGCTAAACCGCGTAACTAAAAGCGCGAAAAATCAAAATTTAACCGCCAAGCACCAAGTATAAGTACTCGGCAAATTTACCGACCAAATTTAACTAGTCGCCAAGCCGGTTTACGGCTATTTATCTTGAGCATCGCCGTTTTTTAGATCTTTATCCAGCTTTAAATTTTCATGTATCATGTGAGCCGCGATCGCAACTACAAAAACCACGGCGGCTAAAATCAGCAAAGGGACGCGCGCGCCGTCAAATTTGACGGCGATATAGCCGCAAATAGCGATAAAAACGAGGCAAATCAGCGCAAAAGCGATCCTATCTCGCATCCTGTCAAACATCGCCAAATCCTCAAAATTTATAAAATTTAGCGCACTCGCCTAGTCTAAAATCCGCAAAATTTCATCTCGCACGGCGTCTAGATCATCGCTGATCATATAAAGCGACAGATCCTCCTCGCTGACGGCTTTTTCATGTATCAGCGTGGTTTTGATGAAATCATCAAGCTTACTCCAAAACTCGCTTCCGATGAGGAAAATTTTAGCTTTTTTAGCACCGATTTGCGCTAGCACTAGGATCTCAAACAGCTCATCAAGCGTTCCAAAGCCGCCAGGAAACACCAAAAACGCACTCGAGCGCTCGATGAGGGCAAATGTGCGAGCGGATAAATTTGAAAAAATGAAGTTGCTAGTGGCGTATTTATTCGTCACTTGTTCAAACGGAAGCACGATATTTAGCCCTATCGACGGACTTTTACCGCTCTCGTACGCTCCCTTGTTCGCCGCCTCCATCACGCCCGGTCCTCCGCCGCTAATCACGGCAAAACCGCCGTCGGCAAGCTCCTTTGCGAGGCTAAAGGCCATTTTACAGTATTTGCTGTTTTCGTCAAATCTGGCCGAACCGAAAAACGTAACGCTAGGATTTTGATAAGTCGCAAAATCCCTAAATTTGGCCAGATCGTTTAAAATTTCATCCATTATTTCTCTTTTTCTTAGTTTAAATTTACGTGCTAGAGCTGCAAATAGCGGCTAAATTTACCACGCGAATCTAAAAGCAATGATAGCCAAAACGGATTTAAAAACAAATGACGCATGATTAAATTTGAGATTAATTTTAGGTAGATTTCAAATTTGCAAAGCTATCAAAGCAGCTTAATTTTGCTCAAATTTGCCGGCAATTTTAGCGCCAAACGGTGCAAACTCGTAAAGCAAACCCATTTTAAAATCACAAAACCGCCGCCTTAACCTTTAGTGCAAATTTATGCAGTGGTTTCTAAAAATGCGGCGGCTTGCAAATTTAGGCCTCTAAATTTGCTCACGATTTCGTGCCAAATTTGGCCGAATACGACTTGGTTTTAAAAAGCGCCCCAAGGCGGAATTCGTCCGATTTTAGCCCTTAACGTAGCTGCTCGAGACGCTCTTTTTTCGTACCGATCTGAGTGATCTGGATGCCGAAGTTGCCATCCACGATGACGACCTCGCCTAGAGCTACGACCTTGTCGCTGATCAAGATCTCAAGCGGATCGTTTGCGAGCTGATTTAGCTCGATGACCGAGCCTATGTCCATCGTTAGCACGTCTTTTAGTAGCATTCTTTTTGAGCCGATACGCACGTGAAGCGGCAGGCGCACATCCATTATGAGCCCGATATTTCGCATTTCCTCGATGCTTAAATCGCCTTTTGCAGGAGTTGCTTGCTGGGCTGGTTCTTTGTGATCTTTATTTAAAAATTTCACCAATGCAAAGTCAAGCACGACGGCGATTTGCTCACTGACGTCTCCGATTTTAACGGAATAGACGTATATTTTTTCAAACGCGTTCAAATCAAAATTTGCGCTCTCGTCGAGGAAATTTACCTTTGCGACCTCGAAATTTAGCTTCGGCATGCCTTTTTGCGCGCCAAGGCTCGTAGAAAATGCGCCCATAATATTTGAAAATACCTCTTTAGCAGCATCTAGCTCGTCATCGCTTAGATTTTCGTTGCGCGAGATCTCTTCTTCTCCGAGCATCCACTCCCCGATCGCGCTCATTAGCACCGGCGTGGCTACTAGTATCATCTTTGCCGTCGTATCGCCGCTAACGGCTATGTTTGCAACGGCTAGAGGCGGTTTTATGCCTTCTTGTTTGGGCGCGTCGTATTCGTTTCTCTCGCCTATTTCAGGTGTCCTACCCGTTAGCCCTTCGACCGTAGCCTTTACCTCGTTTACGAAAATTTTAAAAAAATCATTCATTGTTTTCATCCTCGCCTAATATATCGTCGTCTTCGTACTCATCCTCGTGCTCTGTACTCATGAGTTTTGCTCTGCGCTCTTCTTCATACTGCTCGAGGATATTTTTGATCTCGTCTTTATCGCTTCTGATTAGCTCTTCTATACGGATAGATTTTCTAAATCTATGCAACCCGACCTCAGCCAAAAATACCTCTTTTTTATCGATCGTTACGATAGCTTTGTCATTTGCCGAGCGGTCAAGACGCAGTATGTCGCCCTCTTTTAAATTTAAAAACTCGTTTACGCTAACTATACTTTTACCCAGTATAGCCTCATACAGCACCTCGGCTCGCCCGATCAGCGTTTTTAACTCTTTGTTTCGGCTTTTTTTCGCGCTCGTTTCGCCTAGCATTATGTCGCGGTTGGCTAGGCGGCTTAAGATCGGTTCGAGGTAGATAACCGGATAGCAGATATTTATCATGCCACTTGAGTTGCCTACGATGATCTCCATGACAACCATTATCACGATCTCGTTTTGGCTTACGATTTGCACGACGTTTGGGCTACTTTCTTTTGCCTCGACGTTTGGGTACATATCGGTGATCATCGACCAGCTCTCTTTTAGGCGCTGCATCATCATCCTCAGGATCGCATCGAGTAAATTTACCTCGATATCGGTTAGCTCCCTGCTGGTCTCAAAGCCCTCGCCGTTACCACCTAGCAAGCGATCTATCATCGGAAACGCGATGCTTGGGTTTATCTCCAAAACGCAGTTACCGTCAAGCGGCTTGATCGAAAAGACGTTAAAGCTAGTGGGACTTGGCAAACTCATCAAAAACTCGCCGTACGTCATCTGATCGACGCTGTGCAGGCGGATCTCCACGATACTTCTCATAACGCTTGAAATTTGAGAAGCCAAATTTCTCGCAAGCTTGTCGTGTATGCCCTTTATCGCGCGCAGCTGCTCTTTACTCACGCGGTTTGGGCGTTTAAAATCGTAAATTATTACCTGCTGCTGTTCTTCTTTTTTTGATTTTTCGCCGATAGATTCGCTAGCATCGTCGTCGTCCACGACTTCTAGTAGCGCGTCTATCTCTTCTTGACTTAAAATGTCCGCCATTATTTACCCTCAAGCTTTTTTCTTATTTTTTCCATCAAACGCTTATGGATCTGCGAGATCCTACTCTCGGTAATCTGCAAAATTTCGCTGATCTCCTTTAAGCTCAGCTCTTCGTAATAATAAAGCTGTACGATGAGCTGATCGCGCTCCTCAAATTCGTTTAAAATTTGAGTTATCTTTTCTATCAAATCCTCTTTTTCGACCCGTTCTAGCGTATTCTCCTCGCTCATTAGCTCCATTTGATCGTCGATGTTTAAAACGGCGACGACCGCACTAACGTTCCTTGCTTCGCTTACTTTTTCTACGTCGATACCTAGCTTTCCTGCGATATACGCGTCGTCGGGTTCGCACTCGAATTTATTAAAATACTCATTTACTAAAGCCTCGATAGACTTTACCAAAGTACGGTCCGAGCGACTAACCACGTCAAGCCCGCGCAAAAAATCAAGCATCGCGCCGTAAACTCGCTTTTGCGCGTAGCCCCAAAAGGAGTCGTTTTGCTCTTTGTCGTATTTTCTGGAGAGCTTTACCATCTCCTCCAGCCCGGCGCCGATCAGGTCGCTAACGTCGATATGAGCGGGCAAACGCTCCTTTAGCCTAAAAGCCATCGCGCGAAGAGCGGGCGTGTAGGCTAGCACGACCTCGTCTTGTTCTTTTTTTAAATTTGAGGCATAAGGATTATGCGGCTTTTGCATTTCTTTCGCCATTTTTACCTAGCGCTTGTTTTATTAGGATATTTTCGCTAGCTAGCTTACTTAATATATTATCTATACGCTTTTCTCTAAGAGCTAGTTCGCCGATAAGATAATCAGCCGTTTGCTCGTATTGCTCTTTATCAAATCTCTTTTTAAACGATAATCTGACGTCGATATAGTTCATTATGATAACGTGAATCACGAGATAAAAGAAAAACGTAATCACGAAAGTATAAAGCAACATCTGTATCGGGTCGCTTAACTTTAACGCCGAAAAAACGACTCCCGTAAAAAATCCGCAAACAGTAAAAAATGCTATAAAATTTTCCGCTTTCAAAACTAAATCCTAAATTTAAAATTGCTCAATCATGCGCCTAAAAAAGGTGCTAAAGCTATTGACTTGACCATCTTTAAGCACTTTTTGTTCCAATCTCGAAATAAGCCTTTGAGCTATCTGATTTAACTCCAAGCTCGGCAGACAAAATTCGCTATCGTCGGTAAAAAGCGTACGCTGTTTTATGCTCTTTGAGACGCTTTTATCCTCGCTAATAGCGCCTAAAAACTCCAAATTTAGTGGATTTTCGATATTTGCCTTGGCTACTTTTTGAATATGCTCAAATATCCTCATCGCCTCTTTTTCGTTTTTCACCATGTTAAAAACCATCAAAAGATTGTCTTTATCTTTTGAAGTGATTTTTATAACGGCATAGGCGTCCGTTATCGCTGCAGGATCGGGCATAGTAACCACCACGACCTCATCGGCAGCCTCTAAAAATAGCCGCGTGTTTCCGCCTATACCCGCGCCCGTGTCGATGATGATAAAATCAAGCCCGTCAAGGTTCGCCGACTCGGCAAAAAACTGCTCGCACAAAAATTGATTGTTAAATTTTAATATTTCCTCGCCGCTTTCACCCGGAATCAACGTCAAATTCGGCTTTATCTCGATCAAAATATCTTTTAAGGAACATTCGCCTTTTAGTACGTGGAGCAAATTTTTATTAACACGCACGTTTAAGATGACGTCTAAATTCGCTAGCCCGATATCCGCGTCAAAAAGAGCGACTCTATACCCGCTTTTGGCCAAGACGTTAGCCAAATTTGCGCTTATGGTGCTTTTGCCTACTCCGCCCTTGCCGCTAGTTACGGCGATAAAATACGTAGTTTTTGCCTTGGCTTGGGCAGCCACTATGCCTTTTAGTTTCTCGGCCTGATTACTCATTATGTTCCTTGCTAAATCCCTCTAATACGCAGCTTACTAAAAATTCGCTCTTTGCCACCAAGATATCGTCCGGCACCTCCTGGCCGACGGAGAAAAAACTAACAGGCTTATTCGTCTCGTAAACTAGCGAAAATACGTTACCAAAAATTTTAGTTTCGTCAAATTTGGTAATAATCAGGGTATCGATGTCAAGAAAGCTAAAACCGTTGTAAATTTCAAGCATATCTTCAATCTTTGCCCCGGCCGATAGCACCAGATGCACGTCTATGTGCGTATCCGTACTTTTTATAAACTTTTCTAGCCTTGATAGCTTTTCTTTATCGTACTGCGAGCTGCCCGTGGTGTCTATGAGGATAACCTCGCAGTGATTTAGCTGCTTTAGTGCGTTTTTAAAATCATCAACTTCGATAACGTCAAGGATCGGTAGCTTCATCATCTTTGCGTATTGAAACAGCTGCTCGACCGCCCCGATACGGTAGGTATCAAGCGTGATGATGCCCGTTTTTGCACGCTTACCGTCTCCATAAGCAAATCTTGCAGCAAGTTTAGCTAGAGTCGTGGTTTTACCAACTCCCGTAGGCCCTACTAACATCATTATCTTTTGTTTTCTATCGTCCTCTTCACTCCTGCACGGCAGCATCTTTCTAAGCAGCGAGCTAAAATATCTCCTAACCGCGGTCGGATTAGCCTTCATCTGAGGCGACATATTTTCCACGGTTATTTTCATTATTTGCTCTAGGTGCTCTTCTTTCATGCCGCTATTTTTGGCATCTTTGTAGATGCTGGCAAACTCGGGCGGTATGCTTAGGTTGTTTCTAGCACCCGCTCG
>CAURMS010000073.1:0-6419 GCA_963526085.1 uncultured Campylobacter sp.
AAACCGGCCACAGTAATATCAAAAAGGCGATGAAGGAGCTAAATATCGATATGGCGGCCGAGGTGAGCGGGCATATTTTCTTTAAGGAGCGGTATTTTGGCTTTGACGATGCGACATATGCGATGTTTCGCGCGCTAGAGTTGGTTGCAAAAGGCTTTAACCTAGACGGTGAGCTAGATAAACTGCCAAAAGTCTTTAGCACCGACGAGATCAAGGTAAAAACGACCGACGCACAGAAATTTAAGCTTGTGGCAAAGCTAAAAGAGGTTTTGGTTGAAATTTACGAAAATGGCGACGCGCAAAATTTGCTAGCAGGTTTAGGTAATATAGCCGAAATCATCGACATAGACGGCGTTAGAGTAAGATTTGAGGATGGCAGCTGGGCGCTAGTACGAGCCTCAAACACGACGCCTGTTATCGTTACGAGATTTGAGACCAAGGATCAAAATTTACTGACGCGGATTCAAGAAACATTTTTAAATTTGGTCGAAAATTTAAAGCAAAAGGCGTAAAAAATGACAAACGTTATACTTTGCGGAGGTTCGGGCACGAGGCTTTGGCCGTTATCGCGAACACTGATGCCAAAGCAATTCATTAGGCTTTTTAACGGAAAATCGCTCTTTGACCTTACGCTTAGACGCAACGTGCACGCGCAAAAAACGATCATCGTTTGCAACGAGGCGCACTACTTTTTAGCGCTTGACGAATGCGGTAGTAAAAAAATAGACAAATTTATCCTTGAGCCTTTCGGCAAAAACACTGCCGCGGCGATCACCTTTGCTGCGCTTTGCTGCGATGAGGACGAAATTTTACTAGTTACTCCAAGCGACCATCTAATCGAGAACGAAGCGGAGTACAAAAAAGCGCTTTTGATCGCGCAAAGCTACGCAAGTCAAGGCTTTTTAGCGACGTTTGGCATAAAGCCTTGTGAGCCAAACACCGGTTACGGCTACATCAAGGCCGATAAAAATGGCGATGTAGAGCGATTTATCGAAAAGCCAAATTTTGAAACCGCGACGAAATTTATAAAAGAGGGCGGATATTATTTTAACAGCGGTATGTTTTGCTTTAAGGCGGGCGTGTTTTTAAGCGAGATGAAAAAATACGCGCCAAGTATCGTAAAAGACGTTACTGCGGCGATAGAGGGCTCGGCGAACGAACCGAATTTGCTAAAAATAAGTCCGAATTTTATGGATAAGATCGAAGATATCAGCATCGACTATGCGCTAATGCAAAAAAGCCTAAATATCAAAATGGTGCCGCTGGATGCTGGCTGGAGCGATATGGGTAGCTTTGACGAGCTGAGTAAAAAGATAAAAAACGAGGGCGAGTCGCTGCAAATTGACGCAAGTGAAAATTTCATCCTAACCAAAAAACCGACCGCGCTCGTAGACGTGCAAAATTTGCTCGTAGTAGACACCAAAGACGCGCTTTTGATCGCTAAAAAAGGTAGCTCGCAAAAGGTAAAAGAGGTTTATAAGCACTTTTCAAATTCATTGCCTGAAATTTGCGAAACGCACACGAGCGTATATCGTCCGTGGGGTAGCTATGAGGTGCTGGGTGAGGGTAGCGGCTACAAGATGAAAAAGATCGTGGTTAAGCCTGGCAAAAGGCTGAGTCTGCAAAAGCACTTTAAGCGAAACGAGCACTGGGTCGTCGTCGAGGGCGAGGCGCTAGTAACGATAGACGGTAACGAAGCACCACTAAGACAAAACGAGTCGATATATATAAAAAGCGGGCAGATTCACCGACTGGAAAATACGGCAAACTCCGATCTCATCGTCATAGAAGTACAAACGGGCGAGTATCTGGGCGAGGACGATATAGTTCGTATCAGCGACGACTACGATAGAAAGTAGCGGCGGAGCGGATGAAAAAAGCTCTGGTTTGCGACTGGCTAGAAACCTATGCCGGAGCTGAGCGTTGCGTGCAGAGTTTTACGGATATTTGGGACGATTTTGAGATTTTTAGCCTTGTTGATTACCTTAAATTTGACGATAGGCAAAATATTTTAAAAGGTAAATTTGCTCGAACCAGTTTTATTCAAAATTTACCGTTTGCAAAGAGCAAATTTAGGAGCTATCTGCCGCTTTTTCCGCTAGCGATAGAGCAGTTTGATCTGAGCAAATTTGACGTCGTGCTGTCTAGTTCGCACGCCGTAGCAAAGGGCGCTTTGACGCATTCAAACCAGCTTCATATAAGCTACATACACACTCCGATGCGATATGCTTGGGATATGTATTTTGACTATTTACGCCAAAACGGACTAGAACGCGGACTAAAAGCGGCGCTAGCTAGGTATATTTTACATAAAATCCGCCTTTGGGATATCGCCGCGGCAAACAGAGCCGACGTTTACGTCGCAAATTCAAATTTTATCGCTCACCGCATACGTAAAATTTACGGCAAAGATGCTGCCGTGATCTACCCGCCTGTCGATACTGCAAATTTTAAATTAAACGAAAATAAAGAGGACTTTTACGTCACGGTTTCAAGGATGGTACCTTATAAAAAGATCGATTTAATCGTGCGCGCCTTTAACGAAAGCGGCAAAAAGCTAGTCGTTGTAGGGGGCGGCGAGCAGATGAACGAGATCAAAAATATCGCCAAAAGTAATATTGAAATTTTAGGCTTTCAGGGGGCGCGCGAGACTGCGGAGCTGATGGGTAAGGCAAAAGCCTTCGTATTTGCTGCCGTGGAGGATTTTGGTATAGCGCCCGTGGAAGCTCAGGCCTGCGGTACGCCCGTCATCTGCCTAGGTAAGGGCGGCGCGAAAGAGAGCGTGATAGACGGCGTCACGGGCGTTTATTTTAGCGAGCAAAGCGAAGATAGCCTAAACAAAGCGGTGGTAAAATTTGAAAAAATAAGAGACAAATTTGATCCGCAAGCGATCAGGCAAAATGCGCTAAAATTTTCAAAAGAGCGCTTTGAGCGAGAGATAAAGGAGTTCGTGGAGAGTAGTTACGAGAGATTTTTAAAGGGCGAGCTATGAGTCTGCGCTCTAAAATCTTGCTAAAAGCTGTTATCGATTACGTCGTCGTTGTCACTACTGCGCCGGTTTGGCTTACTGTCGTCGCCGTCATAGCAGCAGTCATAAAGATAAACGAGCCCGGCGAGAGCATCTTTTTTAAACAAAAGCGAATAGGGCGTTTTGGCAAGCCGTTTAGCTGCTATAAATTTAGATCGATGCATAAAAATTGGCGTAAAATTTTAGACGACTATCTTGCGCAAAATCCCGCAGAGGCCGAGCATTTTGCCAAATTTCACAAATACGAATTTGATCCGCGCATAACAAAAGTCGGCGGATTTATCAGGCGTACTTCGCTTGATGAGTTGCCGCAGCTTTTTAACGTCCTTAGACTTGAAATGAGCCTGGTTGGACCGCGTCCGTATATGTTTTACGAAAAAAAACAAATCGGTAAAAATTTAGGCAAGATAGCAAGGGTCAGGCCGGGGCTTACGGGGCTTTGGCAGGTGAGCGGCAGGAATGAAATTCCATTTGACGAGCGAGTAAAAATGGAGTGCGCATATGTCGATAATCTTTCGATTTTTAGGGATTTTTTGATACTTGTTCGTACGATTTTCGTGGTTTTAAAATAAATTTTACTCGCAGTATTTTTCATACCTTTTTTGGTTGACTTCAAGTTTGCTTTCTAAATCTTATTTTGTTTATCTTTTGTTCAATAAGATAGAAATTTATAAATCCAAATATAATCGAACCAGTCGTTACAAAAGCCAAATTTACATTTCCCAGTAAAAGCTCGCTGAGCCAAATAAAAAGAAAATGGCTGATAAAAATCGCGTATGAAAGCGAGCCTGCGATATCGTTAAATTTAAGCTTAAATTTAAACTTCTCATGCGCTAGAACGATGGCTGCGCCAATCAAGTACCCAAGCATCGTCTCTGCGCCAAAAGCGCTAAATTTGTGCGAGTAAAAAAGATAGCCCGCCAGCGCCGCTACCGCTGCGTAAAAAACGGCGAGCTTGCCAAGCTCTTTTTGATAGATCAAAAATCCCGTGTAAAACATAAAAAATACGCCGCAAACAAGCCTGTATCCGTAAATGTCGGCGTTTATAAAGCCTAAATTTGCCGCTGCGTAAACTCCTAGAGAACCAAGGGTTAGAGCGTAGCCTAGGCGTCTAAATTTGATCGCGAGTACGAGCAGAGCATACGCCTGAAGTTCGGCTCCTAGCGACCAAGCCGGCGGTATAAGGAAATTTAGCCCAACGGGCGCATCTATGACGGAAACGTCGAGCCAAAAAAAGTAGTTTAACGGCACGATGAGGGCATTTAGAAGTAAATTTTTTACGCTAAAATTTGGATGCAAATAAGACGTCACGTAAAAAAACAGTACCGTCAGCGCAAATGCAAAGAAAAATGCGGGATAAATGCGCAAAAATCTATCTTTTATAAAGTAGCTTATTTGCGCGTTTTGCGGCGCGATTTTGATAAAAACCTTTGATGTGACGAGTCCTGCCAGGATATAAAAAATTACGACGGCAAAGACGCCGATGTTTTTGCCCGCTAGCTCGATACCAACGTGCGAGAGCAGCACGAAATACGCTAAAATAAACCTAATATAACCAAACATTTTGTTCCTAATTTTTGTTTTTTACGGCATTTTTACGGCTGCGCCTAGCGGGATTTTGCGGAGCGATTTATTTTTTCGTAAATTTCTGCCGCTTTCGTTTCTCTGGCTACGGCCGTTGCAAACTGCTAAAAATGATGCCTTTTGCCAAGCTTTATTGCGCAAGGCGATTGTCGCCTTTTTTAGTCGGATAGCTATGTAAAATTCGCAGCCCGTATTTATATTTTGCCCAAGTATGAATAAAATTTAAACATCTTAAGTTTTGCCGTTTTTGCGTTTACTTTGGTTTTGATTTTACCGTAAATTTAAGCGTTTTGGGCTTTTGTGCCGGATTTAAATTTTGAAGCAATTTAAAGTAGCGGTGAATTTAAAAATCTCCGCTTTCGCCGAATTTAACGCTAGAGTCTAAAATTTTACAAACCAAGTCTAAAATTTCTAAATTTACCTCTAGCGCGTATTCGTCGATGACTTTAAAAACTTCTTGCCTTATGTCTAAGCAGCTATCTGCGTGAGTTTTTGCGTAGGTTTCGCTAGCGATTTTAGCTAACGTAAAAGTATCTATATCTTTTTGCCTCATCGCTGTTTTTAACGTTTTTGAGAGTTTCCATTTTAGATTTTCCATATTTTTCCTTCGGCATTTTGTGGTACGGGTTTTGGCGCACAAATTTACATCCACTCCAAAACCTGCGTGATATCGCCCGCGACGAAACATTTTAGCCCCTGCGCGTCAAGCGGCTTAGACGGCACGATCGCGTTTTTAAATTTTTGCGTTTTGGCCTCTTTTAGGCGCTGATCGAGGTTAAATATCTCGCGAATCTCGCCGTTTAGGCTAAGCTCACCCATAAATACGCTCTCTTTGCTGATCGGACGGTTTTTAAAGCTAGAGATGATCGCTGCGACCACGGCTAGATCGGCCGCCGTTTCGCTGATCTTGACGCCGCCGCTCACGTTGATGAAAACATCGTAATGGCCCAGCGGGATCTCTAGCTTGCGCTCAAGCAGCGCTAGCAGCATATCCAGGCGGTTTTTTTCGTAGCCCGTGGAGCTGCGCTTAGGATATGCGCTCTCGCACACGAGCGCTTGGATCTCGACGCTAAGCGCGCGCGAACCCTCCATTGTGATGGTGATCGCCGAGCCGCTAGTAGCCTTGCCTCGCGTGAAAAATTTGCCCGCGACATCATTGGCGCTAATTAGTCCGTTTTCGCTCATCTCAAAAATCCCCACTTCGCTAGTCGAGCCGAAGCGGTTTTTAAATCCCCGTAGCATACGCAGCTCGCGGCTGGAGTCCCCCTCAAAATATAGCACTACGTCCACCATGTGCTCCAAGATACGCGGCCCCGCGATCGAGCCGTCTTTCGTGATATGGCCGATGATAAAGACACAGATATTTTCATTTTTGGCTAGACGCATGAGCTCGAAAGTGATTTCGCGCACCTGCGATACGGAGCCTGGCGCGGAGGCGATTTTTTCGCTATAAAGGGTTTGTATGGAGTCGATGACGAGGATTTTGTACTCATTTTTGCGCACTTCGGCTAGGATGTTTTCGAGTAAAATTTCCGTGAGTAAAAATAGCCCGTCTTTTACCGCATCTAGGCGCTGGGCGCGCATTTTGATTTGGCTCGCGCTCTCTTCGCCGCTTACGTAGAGCGTCTTTTTGCTTTGGGTGGCGAAATTTGACGCGATTTTTAGCAGCAAGGTGCTCTTGCCGATGCCGGGGCTTCCGCCGATCAGCACCAGCGAGCCCTCCACGACGCCGCCGCCAAGGACTAGATCCAGCTCGCTATTTTGCGTGCTGATGCGCGTGATTTTTTCTATTTCAACCTCGCTGATT
>CAURMS010000074.1:0-6276 GCA_963526085.1 uncultured Campylobacter sp.
ATATAAAATCGACCCCAAACGAATCATATTCGAGCCGCATTTTATCGCCAGCTCAAAGTCGCCGCTCATACCCATCGAGCAAATTTGCGCACCCTTTGATTGCAGATTTTCATAAATTTTACGCGTCGTCTCAAAGCTCTTTTGTACGACCTTCTCGTCATCAACATGCGCGCCGATACTCATCACGCCGACGGGTTTTAAAAATTTACACTCCTGCGCGATTTGTAGAAACGCATCCTGGGCAGCCTCGGGCGAGATGCCTTGTTTCGTGTCTTCGCGCGCAGAGTTTATTTGCAGCAGGCATGGTAGCTCATAGTCAAGCCTCTTATCCACCGCAAGCGCGGTCTCTACGCTCTCGCAGCTTTGCCAAAGCGCGGGCTTGAGCGCTAGCAGGTGGTTTATTTTGTTGCTTTGAAGTCGCCCGATGAAGTGCCACTCGATCGGCAAATTTGATAAAATTTCGCTCTTATTTTTGAGCTCTTGCACGCGGTTTTCGCCAAAGCTCGTTTGCCCTTGCCTAAAAAGCTCCAAAACCTCTTTAGTCGTTACGTTTTTACTTACGGCGATTAGCTTCACGGGCTCTCCCGTGCGAGCGTTCTCAATGCGTTCTAAAATTTGCGCGAGTTTCATTGTCCCGCTCCGCTTAGGCGCATCACGTCGTTAAAGGTCGCAAACGCCATCAGGCAGAGCAAAAACGCCCAGCCGCAGTAGGTGAGGCCGATATAGACTTTTTCGTTCATTTCGCGGCGGAAAACGAGCTCGTAAAGGTTGAAAAATATATGTCCGCCGTCAAGCGCCGGGATAGGTAGTAGGTTTAGCACGCCTAAATTTACCGAGATCAGCGCGGCGATGATGAGTAGGGTCGAGACGCCGATGCCTGCGGCCTTTGAGGTGATGTCGGTGATCTGGATGATGCCGCCCATCTCTTTTAGCGGCACGACGCCCGCGATGAGCTTTTCAAGCCCCGTAAATATGAGCTTTGAGGCGTTTGCGGTCTCAACGAGCGCAAATTTGAGCGAGCTAAGGCCTGTATTTCGTATCGTGACGACCTCGCCTGAAGGCGAAATGCCGATGAGCGGTTTTTCTATCTTTTCGCCAAATATCGTTACGCTCTGCCCGATTTTAGGCGTCAAATTTATCGTTTTTATTTCGCCCGCGCGCTCGAGCGTGATCACCGTGGAGGTTATATTTACGTTTTTGCTTATCTCGTCCCATTCGCTGATTTTGATGCCGTTTATGTTTAAAATTTTATCGCCTTTTTGCACTCCGGCGCTTGCCGCGGCGGAGTTTTCCAGCACTTTGCCGACAGTCGGCGCTAGCCTTTCTACGCCGATGTGTCCGAGCGCGATAAAGATAAAAAACGCCAAAGCGAAGTTAAAAAACGGCCCGGCAAAAAGGATGAAAATGCGTCCAAGAGGGCTGAGTCTCGTGTAGCTGTCGGCATCCTCGTTTTTTAGTCCCGGTTTGGAGTCCTCTTGTCCTTTTAGGCTCACGTAGCCGCCAAGCGGTATCGCGCCGACGGCGTACTCGGTGCCGCCGATGGTTTTTGAGTAGACGCTTTGCCCAAAGCCCACGCTAAATTTTAGTACGCCGACTTTTAGCAAGCGAGCGGCCAAAAAATGCCCAAACTCGTGAAAAAATATAAGAAAGCTAATCACCAAAACCGTGATCAAAAAGTGCCAAGAATACGCATAAATGCCGATGGCTAGCAACGCCGCCACAAAGATAATGCTTTTCAAAATTTACCTTTAAATTTGATTTTACCGCTCGAGTTTATCGCTGAGCAAAACGGCGATAAATTTCGTGCTCGGGTTTGCGTCAAGCGCGATCTTTAGGCTCATCGTAAGCGGTACGGCCAAAAACATACCGCCGATGCCGAACAAAAATCCCCAAAAAAGTAGGCTCAAAAGCACGACAAGCGTGCTGATACCAAGGCCTTTGCCAAGAAATTTAGGCTCGATAAAGTTGCCGATGACGACATTTACGACTGCATACAGCGCCGCAGTCCAAGCGCAAGCCGCCGCGTCGTTTAGCAAAAGCGCCACCAAAAGCGCGGGAACGGCCGCGATGATGGAGCCGATCGTCGGGACAAAGTTTAGCACGAAAGCCAAAATCCCCCAAAGCGGCGCGTAGGGCACGCCGATGAAATTTAGCCCGATAAATATAAAAACGCCCGTCGCTAACGAGTCTGCGGACTTGATCGCGAGATAGAGTTTGAGATTTGATATAAACCTGTCTACGATCTGGTTTGTTTGCGGATTTTTACTCGCAAAATACTCGACTTTTTGAGAAAATACCTGCACCTCAAAAAGCATAAAAGTAACGAGTAAAAAGACAAAAAAGCTCTTTGAGGCAAGCTCGGTGCCGCTCCTTAAAAATCCGCCCAGTACGGCAAAAAGTTTATTGATATCAAAGTCTGCTGGCGCGGCAACGCTGTTTGGGTCAATGAGGCCGCGGCTAGCTAGTATATGGTGATAGTGATCGGCGAGGGCTTTAAATTTGCTCTGAAGCTCGGGCATATAGCTAACTAGCCCGTTGATCGTCTTTAGCACGGTGTTTGCGATAAAACCAAGCGATAAAAACACGACTGCGGTAACTAGCGCAAAGGCTAAAACGCGCGGAAATTTGAGCTTTTCTAGCGCATTTATCGCAGGCGTCGCCACGATAGCGATAAAAACCGCCATTAAAAATGGCAGAACTACGACGCTAGCAGCCTTTAACCCGGCTGCTACCACGACGAAACTAGCTAGATAGATTATGGCGTTTCCTGTTCTCAAATTTACGCCTTTTTGGCTTGATTTTTAACGTGCCTTACATAAGCGTTTACGTACTCAAAGCCCGAATACAGCGTCAGCGCGACGCTAAGCCAGAGTAAAAACTCGCCAAAAGGCCACTGCATGGTTAAAAAGCCGATCGCGACCATCTGGCAAACGGTTTTAACCTTGCCCGCCATCGACGCGGCGACCTCTACGCCTTCGCCCGCCATCACGACGCGAAATCCCGTGATAAAAAACTCGCGAACTAGTATGAGATACACGGCCCACGGGCTCGCGCGGTCTATCATCATGAGCCCTAAAAATGCGCCCAAAGTTAGCATTTTATCGGCAAGCGGGTCGATCACGGCTCCAAGTTTGGTCTTTTGATCCCATGCGCGCGCGATAAATCCGTCGAAAAAGTCCGTAACGCTAGCGATCACAAATACAAGCGCGGCAAAGTAGTTCATCCAGCTAACGTGCACGCCTGAAAAGGAATTTACGCTAAGTAGCAGCCAAAACATCAGAGGCGCTAGAAATACGCGCAGGAAGGCTAGGGCGTTTGGTAAATTTAGGCTCATTTATTTGTTCTTTCTTTTTGATTTCGGAGTTTAAATTTTGACGGCTCAGCGCGGGAGTCGGCGAAAAAATCGCTGGCCTTGTTTTGGCTTGATTTTGTCGGTTTTTTATTTTCGCTTTGCTCAAATTTGCTCGAAGCTTCGTCAAATTTGAGCAAATTTGGATTAGGTTTAAAAAAACCGTCCGCGCCGCAAAATTTGCTTGTAAATTTTAAATTTTTATCAAATTTAGCCTGCAAGCGCGTTAAATTTATAGTGCCGAATTTGCCCAAAATGCAAGCAACCAGCAAAGGAGCGCAGGCTAAATTCGCTTTTTTCATTTAAACGTAGTACCGCCGTCAATGATGAAGGTGTGGCCCGTGACCCAGCTAGCTTTTGAGCTGCAGAGAAACAAACATGCGCCGGCGATATCTGTTGGCTGCCCCATGCGATTTAGCGGGCTTAGCTCGGCTGTTTTGTCGCGTACTTCCTCATAGTTAGTAAAGGCTCGCAGTGCGTCCGTCTCGATAGGACCGCCGCTAACGACGTTTACGCGGATGTTTTTTTCGCCAAGCTCGGTCGCCGCATAGCGCGCCATGGCTTCTACCGCAGCTTTTGCGGTGCCGTGGCCTGCGTAGTTTTCTATGTAAACTAGATTGCCCGTCGATGATAGCGAGATGATACTGCCGCCGCCCGTTTTTTCCATGCGTTTTGCGGCTTCTTGCGCGCCCACTACGAATGCATTTACTGTCGCGGTGAAAATGTTATTGATACCGCGAGGGCGAAGTTTCATAAATTTAGTATATCCGCCTGCTACCGGGCGACCCGAGATGATGGCGTTTGATACGAAAAAATCTATACGGTCAAAGTCTGCGTCGATCTCTAAAAATAGATCTTTGTAGGTCTCGGGCTCTAGTATGTTTAGCGCGTAGGCTCTAGCTTTTATGCCGTACGTCGCCTCGAGCTCGGCGGCCTGGGTTTTGGCTAGCTCTTCGTTTGAGTTGTATGTAAAGGCGATGTTTACGCCCTTTGCGGCGAATTCCTCCACGATTGCGCGTCCGATGCCGCGCGTTCCGCCGCTGATTACTAGAGTTTTGCCTTTAAATTCGTTTTCGCAGTTCATTAAAATCCTTTTATGTTATATTGTTTTATGGTTTGTTCGATTTTTTTGAGATTTTCGGCGCTCGGCTCGCAAAGCGGCAGGCGGTACTCGAGACTTGATATGAGTCCTGCGATATACATCGCGGCTTTGACCGGGATCGGGTTACTCTCGCAAAACATTATTTTATTAACCGCATAAAGATCATCGTTTATGGCTTTTGCGCGCGCAAATTCGCCTTTTAGCGCAAAGTGGGTCAAATTTGAGATTTCGTCCGGGAGTAAATTCGCCGTGACCGAGATCACGCCCTTGCCGCCGTTTGAGAGGATAGGGTAGTTTATCGCGTCCTCGCCGCTGATGACGGATAGACCTGGCTCGTGCGCGAGCAGATCGACGCAGCGCTCGATGCTGCCGGTGGCTTCTTTTACGCCGTAGACGTTCTCGCACTCTTTAAACAGTCTAAAAACCGTGCACGGCTGGATATCTACGCCCACGCGGCCCGGGACGTTATAGAGTAGCACCGGGATTTCGACGCTTGAGGCGATCGCTTTGTAGTGGCGGTATAGGCCTTCTTGCGTCGGTTTGTTGTAGTATGGGGCTACCGAGAGGATACCGTCTGCGCCGTGATCTTGCGCGAATTTTGCAAGACCTACCGCCTCGTGAGTGGCGTTACTGCCAGCGCCTGCGAGCACTTTTACGCCGGTATTTTTGCAGGTATTTACGGCGATTTCGATACAAATTCTATGCTCGTCGTGCGTTAGCGTCGCGCTCTCGCCCGTCGTGCCTACGGGTACGACCGCGTCGATACCGTTTGCGATTTGTCTTTTGATTAACTTTTCATAACCGATTTCGTCTAGTTTACCGTCTTTAAAAGGCGTAATCAGCGCCGTCATAGCGCCCGTTATTGCTTTTTTATTCACTTTTTTCCTTTCTTAGGATGATCGTCGTGGATTTTTCTTTTCTCGCGTATTTTTTGCAAATTTCGTTTAGATCGGCCGGTTTTAGCGCAGCTGTTTTTTCCGGCAGCTCAAAAAGCGGCTTTATATCGCCTCTAACGAGATATCCGCCGTATAAATTCGCCACCTTCGACGCGCTATCTAGCGAGTAAATGAGATCGCTTTTTAAGCTATTTTTTATCTTAGTTATCTCGTCTTCGTCTATTTTTTGCATTTTGGCGTTTTCTAGCACTCGCCAGATCTCATCCTCCGCAGCCTCGGCTTTGACGCCTGGATTACAAACGGCTAGTACGATTAGCAGGCTCTCGTCGATGTTGCTCATATTATAGACGTCCACGCTGTTTACGAGGCATTTTTCATCTATCAAAACGCGTTGCAAAACAGAGCTTTGCCCGCTGCCTAGATACTCGGCTAGCGCACCTAACGCAGGCTGATCTTCGTGATTAAACGGCGGGATTTTAAAGGCGAGCGCTAGCATCTCTACTTCGCTATCCTTGTAAATTTCAGCTCTTTTTGCGCCGTTTTGCTCAGGCTCGATGCAGTGCAACTTAGGTAGCGGTTTTTTGTTTTTTATATTTTCAAAGCGCTTTTTACCTAGCTCAAACGCGCTTTTTTTATCGATGTCGCCGCTGATTAGAAGCATCGCGTTTTGCGGCTGATAGTACGTCTCGTGAAATTCTTTTATATCATCTATCGTCCAGTTTCTGATGTCGCCGATAAAGCCGATCGGAGTCCAGTGATACGGGTGATAGCTAAAAGCGACGTTAAAGAGAGTAAAGTACAAAAAGCCGATCGGAGAGTTGTCCGTTCGCCATCTGCGCTCCTCGGTCAAGACGTCGCGCTCGGGCTGGAATTCTTTATCTTTTAGGCTCAAATATTCAAGTATATCAGAATAAAGCCAAAGCGCCTCG
>CAURMS010000075.1:0-6205 GCA_963526085.1 uncultured Campylobacter sp.
CTTTTGCGTACCATTGGGTAATATATGCGAGAGTTATAGACCATATCTGCCGTGTAGATGCGCAACGGATTTGCGATATTGCTAAGTACGATAATAGGCTGCGAGCCGGTTATCACGCCGTCTTTTATCTCGACGTTCATCATGCCCCAGTAGGCTGAGGTTTTGACGGTGCCGTTTTGCGTGAGGGTGTCGTTTAGGCCTTCGTCCGCACTTAGGCTAAATTTGCCCGCAAGCGGTAGAGCCGCGAGCGCAGCTCCGCTTTTTAAAAAATTTCGTCTTTGGTTATTCATGTTTCTCCCTTATTGTTTTTTGCTTCTAGGTCAGACAAGCCGCGCCTCTAAGCAGAAGCCCAAATGTTCCACCCTGCCCTGCTCACAGTCGCAAGCTGGCTCAAATTTAAGCTTCGCTTGTTGTCAAATTTAACCGCTCTCTCGTCCAAAACGTCAAATTTGACGGACTAAAAAACAAAGCCTCGTTCGCGCGGTTTAGCCGCAAAGTAGCCGCTCAAATTTAGCGCTCATCTCGTCTTGCGCGCTAAATTTGACTTTTCGCCGAACATTCAAATTCGGTGTTTTAAAGAGCGACCTTTATAAATTTAGCTCCCGCAAATCTCGTCCACTTGCGAGCGCCTTAGGCGTAAATCCTCGTCAAATTTACGCGCCGCTTTTACTTTTTTGCCACGTTCACGTCGGCAGAGTGCTTTTGCAAGTACTGTATCACCAGCCACTCGTCGTCTTTGCCGATCGCCGTTCGCGCGATCATCGATTTTAGCAGATTGGGCCACTGATTTGCCTTGTAGTGCGTGGTTTGATGTAGCGAATGGCACACGCCGCAGCTCTCTTTGTATAGCTCGCCGCCCTTAGCAAAAAGTCCGTTTAGATCGCTCGTAAAGCCGTCTTTTTGCGCATAGACCACGGTCTCGACCTCGTCCCATTTGCCGTTTGCGCCTTTTTTTACGACCTTTATATCAGGCGTCACGGTTTTAGCAAACGCCACGGCGATGACGCGCTCGGAGTCGCTAAAATAAACGACGTTGCTAACGGCCGGATTTTGGTAGCCTTTAACGGAGATTTTTACTCGGTCGCCCTGCGTGGCTAAAATTTTAACACCGTTCGTCGGCAAGAGTCTGCCTATGCTTTTTTGCGACGTTGCGTCGGCGTAAACGTCTTTTACCGATGGGCTGTACACCTCGCCCGCTGCAAAGAGCGAACATGCTAGTAAGCTTGATAATAGGATTTTTTTCATTTCTCTCCCTTAAATTTAAGATGTAAAAGGATTATATAAGAAAAGTATGATGAAAGTATGATTTTGTAAAGTTAAGATTTTATATTTGCGCGGCTCATGTCGTAAATTTGTGAGCAAAATTTGCAAATTGGGCGGTGAAAGCTTACGAAAAAATACTAATTCCGGTTTTAAATTTTAAAAGCGAATTCGGTGATGTCATTGAAAGCAAATTTTAAAGCGGTAGCCCGCAAAATGCCGAAATTTAGGATGATTCGCGGGCCAAAAAATCCTACTGCGCGCTATAGCTTGAGAGCATATCAAAAGTAGGCGCAAAAAAGAGCGCTCCGGTCATCGCCGTACTAAAATCAAGCAGCCTATCGGAGTTGCCGCGCGGTTCGCCGATAAACATCTTTTTTAGCATAGCTTCAACCGTCGAAAATGTGCTAGCATACGCGATAAAGTACGTTCCCGTCACGCTTCCCTCGACAAAAGGCATATTTCCTCGCACGACTTTTTTATCGTCGCCCACGTTTGCCGCCGCAGAGTGCGAGTTGCTTGGCTTTTCATCCTCGCTCATCTCGATATCGTAAGCTTTTGAGCGACCGATGACCTTTTCTTGCTCGCTCACGCTAGTCGCGTTCCACTCTCTCATTTTGTGTTTATATTTTTGTACGAATACGTAGCTGCCGCCCTTAAATTTTTTATCCTCATCGCCGACTTTAGCAAAATAATCTCGGTCTTCGCCGTTTGGATTTTCAGTACCGTCAACAAATCCAATAATCGCTCTGCCGTCGTGGTATTTAAAGCCTTGAGTTTCATCAGCAAGCTTGGCAAATTTAAAAAGCTCGGCCTTTATATTTTGCGCCATATCAAAACAGTCCGCCGCGTCTAACGCCCTAATATGCACATGGATATCGCCCGCAGTGCTCACGGCTTCGTGTTTATCGCCTTTGATGGCTTTAAAATTTACAAGTTCCTTTGGCAA
This sequence comes from uncultured Campylobacter sp., assembly GCA_963526085.1. Taxonomy (GTDB): domain Bacteria; phylum Campylobacterota; class Campylobacteria; order Campylobacterales; family Campylobacteraceae; genus Campylobacter_A. The sequence goes on from CAURMS010000075.1 coordinate 2,210, forward strand.
CGGTTTGGGTAAGTCCAACTTTAGCCACGCGTCGTGTCCGACGGCGATAACGCAGTTTACGTTCGCCTCTGCGCCAAACCTTACTTTTGCCGTCTTATTTAGATTTACCACCAAAGCGCAAAGCCTCTCAAAGCCCTTTTTACAGGCGTTTTCGTCGCCGCTTAGCAACCAAGTTTGAAAGACGGTGTTATTGCCCGGCGTCTGCGTAACCTCTTGCGAATTTATTTGCATTTTCTCTCCTTAAATTAATATTTTAAAATCTACTTATAAGATTTTACGACTTAAATTCTAATATTTTATAAATATAAGCTTAAATAAGCAAGAAAATTGACTTATTTGCAAATTAAAAAACGATATATTTCGGTAAATTTTAGTGACTGAGATTAAATTCAATTTGATATTAAATTACTAGTTAAGGATAAATTTTAGAGCGGTAAATTTGACATTTTGGTAGCAGGATACAAAATCATTAAACTTCGTAAATAAATTTACATTCTGGTTTGCGCCTCTCAAACATAGCCGACCTGGCTCACCGTGCGCTGATTTTGTTCGTCTAGGATAAGTGCGTATCCGCTACCCTGCGCGTTTTGGATGAGTTCTGGGTAGAGTTTTTTACGTAGTTTATACACAAAGCTTCGTATCGCGTCGGCGGTGCAGCTACCCTCCTGCCAGACGCACGTCTCGATCATCTCAAAGCTCACGACGCGCCCTTGATTTTTGAGAAAAAGATGTAGCAAATTTTGCTCTTTTTTCGTTAGTGTCACAGGCTCGCCGTGCTTTGTTAGCTGCCTGCTAAAGGCGTTAAATTTAAAGCCGTTTTTTAGATCGACCTCCGCAAAATCGTTTTTAAATTTATTCGCCGCAAAGCTCATTTCCATGATGAGCTCGCGCTTTTCAAAGGGCTTTTTTAGTACGCCAAAGCTGCCTAGCTCTATCGCACTAAGCACGTTTTCGTCGCTATCGTATGCGGTGAGAAATATAATGGGCACGTCCTTATCCAGCTGCCTGATGCGAGCAGCCATCTCAAGTCCGTTCATGTGTGGCATGTTGATATCCGAAAGCACCAAATTTACGCCCTTTGCCTCAAAAACCTCCAGCGCCTCTTTCGCGTTTGCGCAGGCGTAAACCTCGCTCACGTAGTTTTCGACCGATATTTTGATACTTTCGCGCAGGCTCTCGTCATCCTCGACGATGAGCAAATTTACGCCGTTTAAGATATTTTTTATTTTGCTATACACGCTAGCCTCGTTTCTTGCTTGCGATTCTTAAACTCGCAAACTAATTTTTAAATTTACAGCCTTGCCTAAATTTCGCCCAAAAATAGCGTAAATTTAGTCGGATTTGCCGCGCTTTCAAGCTCCAGCGAGCCGCCCAGCTTTTTTACGGCAAGCTCCCTAGCTACGTTTAGCCCCGTGCCGGTGCCAGTATTTTTCGTCGTAAAAAACAGCTCGAAAATTTTATCGCTATCTGCTTTTACCCCGCCGCCGTTATCGCTCACGCTCACGCTAAATAGCCCGCCCTCTTTAGCTCGATTAAAATTTGCGGCGTTTCGCATCCGCTTTCAACCAGCGCGTCCTTGGCGTTTGAGAGCAAGGATAGCAGGATCTGCCTCACGTAGCTAGCGACGCTTTTTAGCTCGTATTTGCCGCCCTCGTGAGCAAATTTTAGCTCGATGCCGTGAGAGTTTAACTCTGGCCGCACTATCAAAATAAGCTCGTTTATGATATTAACGAGATCAAATTTCGCAGCCCCTTCGCCGCTGGCGTAAAAATTTCTAAACGCTTTTATCGTTTCGTCCATGAGCCTTAGACTCTTTTTGCAGGCTGCGATTTGAGCCGGTATGCGCCCAAATTCGCCCTCACGCACGCACTCCTCGATGTTATCTAGATAGAGCCCCAGCGCGCTTAGAGGTTGGCGCTGCTGATGCGAGATAGAGTTTATCATCTCGCCCACTAGCGCGGTTTTAGCGTGAACTAGCACCGAGCGCCTTTGCTCAAGCTCCTTTTTTTCGAGCTCCTTTTCGTGCGTGACGTCGGTGACCGCAAGGATAAATCCGTTAAATTTCACCCCGCCCTCAAGCACGTTCGAGACGTTTAGCCTGAAGCTTTTTTCGCCCTTTTTTACTATAAAATCGCTCGAGTTTAGCGGGCTATTTTTGAGATTTTCAAAGCTTTTTAGCTCGCCAAGTCCCTGCGCCGCTGCGATTAGCTCGTCAAATTTCGCCCCGTAAAAAATTTTTGGCGCCAGAGCGAAAATCCGCTCAAATTTTTTATTTATAAATTTTATGACGCCCTTTTTGTCCGCATACAAAAGCCCCAAATTTAGCGTCTTGGCAAAGGCCCGCGCTACATCGCCGAGGCTGTTTGCGTTACTCTTTGTAGCCCGCGATGTCAAGCCCAAAGCCCTTTAGTGCGACGAAATCTTTATTTTTATTCGAGCTTAAAAGCTCTATACGGCTGACGCCTAGCTTGTGTAAAATTTGCGCGCCGATGCCGTAGTCCTTGACCTGCCCGCCGCACTTCTCCTCGCCTTGTAAAAATACCGCGACGCCGCCATTTTTAGCTAGATACTCGAGCGAACCGCGCAAGTCGTCGAATTTATCCGAGCAAAGCAGCTCCACGTCGCTTGAAATTTGATGAAATTTGACCGCGGTTTTGTCTTTTATCTCGCCAAAAACAAAGGCATAGTGACGCTCGCCCTTGTGATCTAGGATCTCGCATTTTAGGGCGTCAAAGCCCGCTATCTTAGCCTCACTTTTTTCTTTTATCTCGATTAGGCTTTCGTGTTTTAGACGGTACTGCAAGAGCTCGGAGACCGAGACCATATTTAGTCCAAATTTCTCGCAAAACGCCTCTAGATCGGGTCTGCGAGCCATATTTCCGTCCTCTTTTACGATCTCGCAGATGACGGCTGCTTGCGTTAGACCTGCAAGCTTGCATAGATCGACCGAGCCTTCGGTGTGCCCGGTGCGGCTTAGCACGCCGCCTTTTTTAGCGATGAGCGGGAAAATATGTCCCGGGCGCACGAAGTCCTCAGGCTTTGACATAGGGTCAGCCGCTAGGCGGATCGTGACGTCGCGCTCGTATGCGCTCACGCCCGTAGTCGTGTTTTTGGCGTCTATGGTGACTGTAAACGCCGTCTCGTGGCAAGATGTGTTTTTATCCACCATCAAATTTAGATCAAGACGACGCGCGATCTCCTCGTTTAGCGCGAGACACAGCACGCCTTTTGCGTGAGTGATGGCGAAATTTACCTTTTGCGTGTCGCTAAACGTCGCCGCAAATACCAGATCGCCCTCGTTTTCGCGGTCTTCATCGTCGACCATGACGACCATTTTGCCGTTTTTGATGTCGTTTATGGCCTGCTCTACTCTATCCATTGTTATTCCTTGTTTAAAAATTTGGAATAATTATACATTTTTAGCTTTGAATTTAGGCTTTTGCGCGGGCTTGGCTTGAGATTTTACGGACTTTTAGACGTAGCCAAACGCGGCACGAACGGACTTTGGTTAAATTTAAACGAAGCAGCCAGGCTTGTAAGTTTTTGTTTAATTTTTACGGATTTATCAAATTTGACCGATTTTGGGCATAACCCGCACCTTGAAAATGCTAAAGGTTAAATTTGGCGATGTAGTAATATGAACGAGGCAAATTTACAAGAATCGTTATTTTGGTTAAATTTGCCAAATCTTAAAATGGTGCGCGATACGATTTGGGTTGTTTTTCATCGCGGCAACCAAATTTGATCAAACTTGCCGCTGATTGCGTACTGTTTTGGAGCAAATTTGCCGACATCAAAAGCATAAACGCTCGCCTAGCGTTACGCAAGCGGTAAATCTTTTTAACGACCATATCCGCGCTCTTGCTCAAACGGTTTTATCGCTCGTGCACTGCGATCGGCGACTTCAGCTCTTATACCTTACTAATATCTATTTTTCAAACGACCGCAAATGCCTTTAACATAGTTGGTTGTTTTAATTTAATAAATTTTGTATCG
>CAURMS010000076.1:0-6198 GCA_963526085.1 uncultured Campylobacter sp.
TTAAATTTGGCGACGGGAGTTACCATGTAGGTAATGACCGAGCCAAATTTAAAAGCGTCTGCTTGCAGTTGCGACCGCAAGGGAAGCAAAGCGAAGTATAGGGCAAAAAGACAAGCCCAAGCGGGTCAAATTTATCAAAGAATAAAAAACCTTAGGCTATAATCCCTCATTTACAAAGGACTTTCTTGCAGGCAAACGGGCTAACTATCCTCATCGCGCTAGCTTTTATCATCTTTACGTCGCCGTATTTTTCTAAAATTTTACGCATCCCTATCGCGCCGGTGGAGATTATTTTGGGTTCGGTAGCCGGGTATTTGGGCTTTATCGGGCACAACGAGATGTTTAAAATCGTGAGCGAAGTAGGCTTTTTCTACCTCATGTTTTTAGCGGGCACGGAGGTCGATCTCAAGCTATTTTTCACGATAGATAAAAAGATCCTAAAAACGGGCGTCGTCTATCTGGCGATACTCTACCTACTCTCGGCGCTGCTCACGTTTTCGTTTGATCTAAACCGCCTTTTTATCCTCATCATGCCGCTGATGGCCGTGGGCATGATATTTACGCTATTTAAGGAGTACGGCAAAAACGAGGCGTGGCTAAATATCGGCATGCTCATCGGCTCGATCGGCGAGGTTGTGAGCATCACGCTGCTAACCTTCGTCGGCGCGTATATGAAATTTGGCGCCGGTAGCGAGCTGGCGTTTTCGATCATATATTTGAGCGGATTTTTAGCCGCGGCAGTGATCGGCTATAAGACGCTAAACGTGCTATTTTGGTGGTATCCGCAGCTGCGCGTCATCCTGATGCCCCACTACGACAACTCCGAAAAAGACATCCGCCTGTGTATGGCGCTGTTTTTCGGCATCATCGCGCTTATGCTTTATTTAAATTTAGAGATAGCTTTCGGCGCATTTGTGGCGGGGACCTTTATCGCGACATTTTTCGATCACAAAAAAGACCTGCCGCACAAGCTTGCTAGCTTTGGCTTTGGCTTTTTGGTGCCGACATTTTTCGTGCATATCGGCTCGACGTTTAAGCTTAACGCCTTTATGATAGACGGAGTCGTGCGCGACGCGGTGCTGATAACGGGCGTCATGATAGGCTTTAGACTCGCTGCTAGCACGGTGTTTTTAAACATCCTCGGGCTAAAAAACACCATCCTTTTCGCGCTCTCGCACTCGATGCCGCTAACGCTTCTCATCGCCGTTGCTACCATAGCCTACAAATCAGGCGGCATAAATGAAAATTTTTACTTCTCTTTCATACTAGCGAGCCTAACTCAGGCTATAATAGTAACGATTTGTATCAAAATTCTAATGAGCTACGAAAATAAAAATTTGCAAAAGGAGCCAAAATGAGCGATACGGTTACGTTAACCGACAACAGAAACGGCAAAAGCTACGACTTTCCGATACTTCATGGCACCATGGGGCCCGACGTCATCGACATCTCGACCTTTTTTAGCGATACGGGGATGTTTACGTTTGACCGCGGCTACACTTCGACTGCGATGTGCAAGAGCACGATAACCTACATCGACGGACTAAAAGGCGAGCTGATGTACCGCGGCTACGACATCGCGTATCTAGCGGAGAACAAAACCTTCATCGACGTGGCGTATCTGCTGCTAAATAAAGAGCTGCCGGATAAAAAGCAATACGACGAATTTAAACTCGAGCTTAAAAAGCGCAGTTTCATCCACGAGGGTATGATGAAAATTTTCGACGCTTTCCCGGATAAGGCGCATCCGATGGCGATCTTGCAGGCGGCGGTCTCGGCGCTTTCTGCGTTTTACTTTGATCACCTAAACATGGATAAGCCCGAGGAATACCACGAGATGGCGATGCGAATAATCGCCAAAATCCCGACCATCGCGGCGTTTTCTTATAGATTTTCGCGCGGCCTGCCGATCATTTATCCAAATTTAGACCGCGGCTTTACGGAAAATTTCCTCTACATGATGAGAGCCTATCCGTACGAGCACGTAAATTTGCGCCCGATCGAAGTCAAGGCGCTTGATACGGTCTTTATGCTGCACGCCGATCACGAACAAAACGCCTCCACGACAACCGTGCGCACGGTAGGCTCGACGCACGCGCACCCGTACGCGTGTATCGCCGCTGGTATCGGAGCGCTGTGGGGCTGGGCTCACGGCGGCGCAAACGAAGGCGTCATCCGCCAGCTAGAGCAGATCGGCTCGGTCGAAAACGTAGATAAATACATCGCCCGCGCCAAGGACAAAAACGATCCGTTTAGGCTGATGGGCTTTGGTCACCGCGTGTATAAAAATTTCGATCCGCGCGCCAAGGTACTAAAATCTATGTGCGACCAGCTGTTTGACGAGATCGGCATAAACACCGAGCTTCTAAAAATCGCCAAAAAGATCGAGGAGATCGCGCTAAACGACGAGTATTTCATCTCGCGCAACCTCTACCCGAACGTCGATTTTTACTCTGGACTGATTTTAAAAGCGCTTAGTATACCAAACGATATGTTTGCGGTTATCTTTGTCATCGGTAGGATCCCGGGCTGGATCAGCCAGTGGATAGAGCTAAAAGAGCAGGAGAGTATCAAGATCGTACGTCCAAGACAGTTGTACGTGGGCGAGACGAACAGGACGCCGAAGTGACGCGTCGTCTTTTGCGCGCATTTAAATGAGCTAGAAAATTTTGAGCTGCGACAGACTATTTGTCTAGTCTTGCTCAAAATTTCCGTCGCAACATTTAAATTCATCGCAAAATACATCCGCTTATCGATTTGCGTTCGAATTTGAAGTCAAATTTACAAATTTAACTCCATAAAATTTACAAAATTTGCGACGCTTTGCGGTAGCAAAGCAGTGTCGCCACCTCTTACGTCGTAGGGGTTGGGGGATTGTTAAGGGGGAAGGGAGCGACTTCGTAATTCAAGCCCCTTCCCCCTTAACAAGAAAAATCAAAATATTAAAAATGCATCAAAAAGAAACAAAAATGCAAAATTTAAACGAACTATTACGCTTAGCCAAGCTTGCGGCCATAAAAGCAGGCGACGAGATAATCAAATTTTACACCCACAAGGGCTTTAACGACGATGTTTTGGCGGCTCGTTCGACTTTACCCGAAAGTGCGCGTAGCCAAAACTGCCGGGATTTCGAAGTAAATTTAAAAACTGATCATTCGCCCGTGACCTCGGCCGATCTCGCGGCAAACGCTGCGATATTTGAAACACTAAAGAGCTCGCAGATCCAAATTTGCTCGGAGGAAAAGATTTTGGGCGGCTCCGCGCGGACGTTTTGGCTCATCGACCCGCTAGACGGCACGAAGGATTTTATCGAAGGTAGCGGCGAGTTTTGCGTCTGCATCGCGCTCATAGAGGACGGTCGCCCGGTTGTTGGCGTTATCTGCGTGCCCGTTACCGGCGAAATTTATAGCGCGGCAAAGGGCGGACAAACGCAAAAAGAGCTCTATAAAAACGGTGCGTTTATCCAGCAAACTCTAGCCGCAAGAGAGTGCGCACCGCAGACGATAATCAGCGGCAAACGCGGCAAAAACGTAACAGCCGGCAAGCTCGCAACCGCTCTAAATTTTGACATCTCGCGGCTAAGCTCGGCGATCAAATACTGCCGCATCGCCGAAAACCTCGCGGGCGCTTACATGCGCTACTCGCCAAGCTCTATCTGGGACAACGCCGCGGGCGAGATGATCGCTGCGAGCGCGGGAGCAAAGATGATCGATCTAGCGACGCTAAAAGAGCCGATCTACGACGCCGCCTCGCTAAAAAATAACGAATTTATCGTCATCGCAAAGGATTTTTTAGCTCGCGAGGATGAAATTTTACGAGCGATAAAAGGGCTAAATTTATAAACTAAAAGGCGACTCGCCGCATTGCAAATTTAAACGGCTCAAGTAAATACTATTGTATAGCAACGCCGAATTTAAGACCCGCTAGACGATAGTCGATAAATTTCATTTAAAATTTAGCTAAAATCGTAGTCAAATTTCAAGCCCTAAGTCGCCAAACATTTAAAGGAAACAATTGTTAAAAATCATAAAATCAGTTTTTAGCGTCATTTTCCAGGCTAGAATTTTATTTATCCTTTTTTACTTTTGCGCCTTCGTTACTTTTGCGCCCATGGCGTCTATCTTGGGCGCGGAGACGAGCCAAATGACGTTTTCTGCGCTATTTAACCCGCTCACGATACTATCTTGCGCATTGCTTGCCGTTTATATCGGCTTTAGGGTCGCAGCATATAAAAATCACGGCATAGATTGCAGGATGGACGCCATATTTTTCATCGCTTTGAGCTGGATATTTTTTATGCTGTTTTGCTTGGCGACGCTTCTTGCGGCCATTTTATTTTTGGAGGATTTTAGAAGCTTGCCGTCGCGAGAATTTTGCTCGTTACTTTTGGTGATGGCGATTTTTGCGGCATGGCGCACGCTTAAGAGCTCAGAATACAAATTAAGCGTATTTTACGAGCAAAAAGCTGGCGCAAAAACAAGCATAGTCAAAATCTTAATTTATTCAGTCTTAGCGTTTGCGGCGATTGTTGCGGTATTTTTTTAGCAAAACGATTTTAGATTCTATAAATTTGGCGCTTTTGGCTCATCGCGCCAAATTTAGATTTGCCGTGCTTTATACTCGCCCGCTCGCAACAGCACCACAAAAAGCTAAATTTGGGGTAATAATCGCCGCATTTGAGCTAAAAAGCAATTTTTGGCCAAAAGCCGAATCTAAATCCTCGTTAGCTCGCTTCTAGGGCTCGCCTGAAGATCAAGCCCCGCAAACTCGCCGCGCAGGTACTTTTCGCGTCCCGCGCGCGCGATCATCGCGGCGTTATCGGAGCAAAACTCCAGCGGCGCGCAGATGAGCTCACAGCCGTGCTTCTCGCACAAAGCCTTTAGGCGGGAGCGCAGATTTAGATTAGCGCTTGCTCCGCCAACGACGCCGAAACGCTCAAATTTACGCTGGGCAAAGATCTTTTCTAGTTTGTTTAAGATGTGCTTGCAAGCCGTATTTTCAAAGGCAAAGCAGATATCTGCGATCTCCTGCGCACCGAGATTTCCGCTTTCGGCGAGCTTTTCGGTTTCGACGCGAACCTGATTTTTTAGCCCCGAGAAGCTATACGCCGTGCGCGCGTCGCCAAGCAGCGGCACGGTAAATTTAAACCTCTCGCGCCCGCTCTTTGCCGCCTTTTCGACCGCTACGCCGCCCGGATACCCCAGTCCCAGCATCTTTGCGACCTTGTCAAAGCTCTCGCCGAAGCTATCGTCCATCGTGGCAGCCAGTACGCTCACGGCCCCGTCCGCGCCGATATCTAGCACCATCGTGTGCCCGCCGCTAACGAGCAGTACGCCCGCAGGCAGCCGCGCCTCCTGCGACAAAAATAGCGAATACACGTGCCCGGCGAGGTGATTTACCCCGATCAGCGGTACGCGCAGCGACGAGGCGAGCGCCTTTGCCATCGCGACGCCGCCCACCAAGCTCACGGATAGCCCGGGCTCGTTCGTGACGGCGACGGCTTTTACGCGGGGCAGTTCTGCTTTGATCTGCTCTAAAATTTTAGGCAGCGCGGCGGTGTGAAGCCTGGCGGCCAGCTCTGGCACCACCCCGCCGAATGCGCAGTGCTCGGCGTCTTGCGAGATTTTTTTGTGAAATTTTAGCTCCAGCGTTTCTATATCGAGTAGCGCTACCGAGCTGTCGTCGCAGCTACTTTCTATACCCAAAATCAGCCCGCCCGCACTGCCATATTGTAAATTTTCGCTCATTTTGTAAATTTTCCTTTTTTAGCGCATTTTACCGCTTTTTGCTTTTGCGGTTATAAATTCGCCCCGCTTCCTAGCAAAGGCGACAAAATACCCGCGCAAATCGCTTGCTCTAAATTTGCAACAAAACCGAATTTGAATAAATTTGAATCCAAATTTGACGCACCGAGACCCGCACCTTTAAGACGCTAAATTTGGTTTTGTTAAATTTGGTGTTGTGCATTAGCTTTTTGCGCAAATCAGCCTTTCTTGTTAAGGGGGAAGGGGCTTGAATTACGAGGTCGCTCCCTTCCCCCTTAACAATCCCCCCATCCCCTACGACGTGAGAGGTTGCTGTTGCTTATGCGCAGGTTAAATTTGACGCTATCGCGTCGCAAGTTTTTTAGTTTAACATTTTTTGCGGTGCGGGTTTCGGTGCGTCAAATTTATAAATTTGAACGTAAAACGATAAGGC
>CAURMS010000077.1:0-6143 GCA_963526085.1 uncultured Campylobacter sp.
TGATGATAAAATACAAACTCGGCGTGCAAGTGCGGCAAAACATCGAAATTTGCGACATCGATGGCGACTTTTTCGGTGATGAAATTTGACCCGACGCAGGTTCGCCGCTCGGGTATAGAAAGGCGAAATTTATGCTAAAATCGGCGTAAATTTAAAGGAAACCGATGAAAAAACTAAAATTTATCTTTGCTCTCGTTGCGGCGTTTATTTTTAGCGGCTGCTACGAGACGACGCTACTTACGCGCGTGCCGATCTTGGCGCTTGCTTCGGATAAAGGCGCGGGCGTGAAATCCACGATCGTGCTAACGGACGTAACGCCGCAGACGCACGACAAAAAAGTAGTAACGGACAACGTGCGGGTTTTCGTCCCGGACGCTAAATTTAAGGATTTTCCGACGGGAGAAACCGCATACGAGATGAGCGTGAGCGTCGGCAAGGGCGAAAAAGGCGGCAAAAACTCGGACAAGCGCGCCGTGCGGATATATCTAAGCCCAGACGGCGACGTCTATGGCAAGCTTAGCAAAAACATGCTCGAGCAGTACGCGGGCGCGGCGAAACAGGGCGAAGCACCGACGCTAAAAGCAGCGATCAAATTTGAAAACGACACGAAGGACGTCTATGAGCTGGTTGTGGGCAACGACTTTAAGGCTAGCGACGAGGCGCAAACTGGCGGTGTTTATATCTTGGCGCCGGGGCAGGTCACGGGTGCCATCTGGGCGGAAAATATCGCGATACGCGAGGCGCTTACCGGCAAGGCGGTCAAAATCGGAGCTCTAAGAAAGACAGCAAAATGAAAAATCCTAAAATCGGCTTTATCGGCGGCGGAAATATGGGCGGTGCGATGATCGAAAATTTGGCGCAAAGGCTGGGCGGCGAGAGTGTGTTCGTCTATGCTAGGAGCAAAACGGCGGCTCTGCGCGAAAAATGCGGCATAAACGCCTGCGAGAGCGAAGCTGCGGTCGCGTCGGCGGCCGATATCACGGTGCTAGCGACCAAGCCCGCGGCGTATGAGGGTATATTAAATTTGATAAAAGATGCGGCTTGGGGCAAGGTCATAGTCGCGCTCGCCCCAAGCTTTAGCCTGGAGCAAAGCATGCAAATTTTGGGTGCGCAGGCTAAGGTCGCGCGCGCGATGCCAAACACTCCCGCGGCAATCGCAGAAGGCGTAAGCGCGCTGTGTTTTAACGAAAATTTAAGCGCGGACGAGCGGGCGGCGGTGCGTGAGATATTTGAAAATTTCGGCGCCGTTTATGAGCTCGAGGAGGCTAAATTTGCCGCATTTACCGGCATCGCGGGTAGCCTGCCGGCCTATGTTTTTATGTTTATCGAAGCAGCGGCCGATGCAGGAGTGCTCGAGGGGCTGCCTAGAGCGCTGGCGTACGAAGCCGTCGCTGCTAGCGTCGCGGGCTCGGCAAGGCTAATGCTAAAAAGCGGCAAGCATCCTGCAACCTTAAAAGACGAAATTTGCTCACCCGGCGGCACGACGATAGAAGCAGTCAAAGTGCTGGAAAAAGGTGGATTTCGCGCGGCGGTGATGGATGCGGTCGCGGCATGCGTTAAAAAGGCGATAGCCAAGTAAATTTACTGCTTTAGCCGACACTTAAAAACGATTTTTGGAGTTTAAAGGCGTGGAATTTTGCTTATAGGCGCGATCTGTTCTAGATTATGAGTTAAATTTAAAAATTCTAATCAAAATTTTAATTCTTATAAAATTTAGAATTTAACTTATAGCTCGGCTCTGTCGATATTTGAGTCGATTTTGTATCCAAAATTTATATCATTTAAAAAATAAAATCTGAAATTTTGATATAAATTTATTTTATCTTAAACTTTTTTTGCATAAAATCACCGCCAAATTTTACTCGAAAGGTACGCTATGAAAAACGATATGTGCGACATGTGTTGTTGCGAAATGAAAAGCTAGGGCGCTAGGCACGAATATCTTTTTAAGTGCTTAGCAAGTCGCTAAACATTTAAAAAGATATTTTCAACTCCGCACTCGCGGCCTTTTTAGATGAATAGCCAACGATAAATTTAAAAAGGACAAAAAATGAAAAAACTACTAAAATCTTCTCTACTTACTTTGGCGAGCCTCGCTCTTTTAACCGGCGCAAATGCAAAAACTCTTGAAAACGGCGTTTTGAAAATCGCGACCGAAGGCACGTATTCGCCCTACTCCTACCACGATAAAAACGACGCGCTAGCCGGCTACGACGTAGAAGTGGCACGCGAAGTGGCTAAAAAGTTAAATTTAAAAGCGGAATTTGTCGAAGCTCCGTGGGATGCGATGCTGGCGGCATTTGATGCGGGCAAGGCCGATATCGTGTTCAATCAAGTAAGCATCACGGACGAGCGTAAGAAAAAATACGATTACACCGTTCCATACACCGTCGCCTACGCCGCGCTAGTCACTCATAAAGACAATAATGAAATCAAAAGCTTCGAGGATCTAAAAGGCAAGAAGAGCGCGCATTCTGCAACTAGCAACTGGGCCGGCATTGCGCAAAAATACGGCGCGCAGATAGTCACCGTAGACGGCTTTAGTAAAGGGGTGGAGCTCATTATCAGCCGCCGCGCGGATGCGACGATAAACGACAGCGTGACCTTCTATGATTACATAAATCAGCGTCCAAACGCCCCGTTAAAAATAGCCGCTAGCGGCAGTGAGCCGATCTACTCCGCAGCCATCGTAAAAAAGGGTAACGAAGAGCTCGTAAATGACGTAAACAAGGCCCTTGGCGAGCTAAAAAGCGAAGGCAAGCTAAAAGAGATTTCGGTCAAATACTTCGGTAAAGATATCTCTGAGTAAAATTTACTCGCATAAAAGCAGCTAAATTTAAAGGATAAAAGATGGTTTCAAAACTACTAAAAATTTTGGCTCTAGGTGCGCTTCTTACGCTAAATTTAAACGCCAAAACCATAAAAGAGGGTGTTTTAACGATCGCTACGGAAGGTACTTACGCGCCGTTTTCATACTACGACGATAAAAACGAGCTAAAAGGCTACGACGTAGATATCGCCCGCGAAGTCGCTAAGAAGCTAAATTTAAAGATCGAGTTCTTAACCGCTCCTTGGGATGCGATGCTTGCGGCATTTGATGCGGGTAAGGCCGATGCGGTATTTAATCAAGTAAGCGTTACCGATGAGCGCAAGAAAAAATACGACTACGCGCAGCCCTATACCGTCGTGCACGGCGCCATCATCACGCACAAAGATAACGACGATATCAAAAGCTTTGAGGATCTAAAAGGTAAGAAAAACGCCGACTCCGCTACGAGCAACTGGGCAAAGGTGGCCGCCAACTACGGGGCGCAAAACGTCACGGTCGATAGCTTTAGCAAGAGCATGGAGCTTCTCGTTAGCAAGCGCGTAGATACCGTCGTGCGTGATAATATCGTATTTTACGACTTCATCAAGCAGCGCCCGGGCGCTCCGGTTAAAATAGCTGCCGAGGGAAGCGATACCGACTATACCGCGCCTATCGTGCAAAAGGGCAATACGGAGCTTGCGGGGCAGATCAGCAAGGCGATAGAGGAGCTAAAAAACGAAGGCAAGCTGGCTAAAATCTCGATCAGGTATTTCGGCAAAGATGTCTCGCGGTAGATGGCGATGAATGAATTTGACCGTATAAGCGAGCTTTTGCTAAGCTCGCTACAACCTATGGCGCTAGCGATGATAAAGGTGACGCTGCCTCTTACGGCGATCTCCTTTTCGCTGGGACTTCTTATCGCGGTGCTAACGGCGATCGCGCGCATAGCAAATATCAAAATTTTAAAGCAACTGAGCGAATTTTATATCTGGATATTTCGCGGCACGCCGCTTTTGGTGCAGCTTTTTATCGTATATTTCGGTCTGCCGATCGTGGGCATTACGCTCGATGTTTGGAGCGCGGCGATCATAACTTTCAGCCTAAATATCGGCGCTTACGCTTCCGAAGCCGTTAGGGCGGCCGTGCTTTCGGTGCCCAAAGGCCAGTGGGAAGCCGCTACGGCGCTTGGTATGAGCTACGCGCAAATTTTACGCCGTATAATCGCTCCGCAAGCCGCGCGCATCTCGCTACCCCCGCTTTCAAATATCTTTATCAGCACGCTAAAAGACACCTCGCTTGCGGCTTCCATCACGATGGTCGATATGTTTATGGTCGCTCAGCGCATCGCCGCGCGCACCTTCGATCCGCTCACGCTTTACGTGCTTGCCGCGCTTTTTTACTTGATAGTCTGCACGTTTTTGACGTTTCTGCAAGCCAGGCTCGAGAAAAGATTTTCAAGGTACGTGTGATGATAAAATTTAAAAATTTGACTAAGAAATTCGGAGACAACGTTGTTTTAAACGGTTTAAATTTAGAATTTAAAGACGGCGAGACTACGGTTATTTTAGGAAGCTCGGGCTCGGGTAAATCAACCCTGCTGCGCTGCATAAATTTACTCGAGATCCCGGACGGCGGCGAGCTCGAGCTTGGAGGCGATAAGATAAGCTTCGCCGGTAAAATTTCGAAAAAAGATATGCTGCCGTTTCGCGAGCACACGGGGATGGTCTTTCAGAGCTTTAATCTATTTCCGCATCTAACGGCTTTGCAAAACGTAACGGAAGGCCCCGTGCAGGTGCTTAAAATTCCGAAAGATCAGGCGGAAATTGAGGCTCTGGCTCTACTTGAAAAGGTCGGACTGAAGGGCAAGGAGCACGAGTATCCAAGCAGACTCTCGGGCGGTCAATCGCAGCGAGTGGCGATAGCGCGAGCGCTTGCTATGAAGCCGTATTTTTTGCTTTTGGACGAGCCTACGAGCGCGCTTGATCCGGAGCTTGAGGCCGAGGTTTTGAAGGTCATCGGCGGCCTTAGCAAGGAGCGCGACTCGCTCATCATCGTCACGCATAATATGAACTTCGCCCGCAAAGTCGCGGATAGAATCTTATTTTTAGAGCGCGGCAATATCGAATTTGACGGTACGGCTGAGGAATTTTTCAGCAGCGATTCGCCGCGCATAGTCAAATTTATCTCGGCGATGGATTTTTAAATTTAAAGGAAAAAAATGAAAATAGATACGCTAATCGTAAAAGGCATCGAAGCCAAAAATAACCCTCACGGCGCGGTCGTTCCGCCTATTTATCTAGCTACGACGTTTGCGCAAGATGGTTTAGACGACTTTCAAAAGTACGCTTATTCTCGTAGCGCAAATCCGACGAGAAATGCATTTGAAGAGCTTTTTGCCAAATTTGAAGACAGCAAATACGCATTTGCTCTAGCTTCGGGCATGGCGGCGACCTCGGCGGTTTTTAATCTGCTAAAAAGCGGCGATAAGGTGCTTTTAAACAGCAATGTTTACGGAGGCACTTACCGCTACGCAAACGGTATTTTTGCAAATTTCGGGATCAAATTTGAACTCGTTGAAGATCTAAATAAAATCTCTCGTCTAGACGAGGACGTTAAGATGATATTTATCGAAACGCCGTCAAATCCGCTACTTCGAGTAACGGATATCGCCAGACTAGCCGAGCTAGCTCGTAAAAACGGCGCGCTTGTCGTCGTCGATAATACTTTTTTGACGCCGTATTATCAAAAAGCCCTCAAATTTGGTGCCGATATCGTCGTTTATAGCGCGACGAAATATATCGGCGGACATGCCGACGTAATCGCCGGAATCGTGACTACGAACGACGATGCGTTAGCCGAGCGTATAGCTTTTATGAAAAATACTCTAGGTGCGACGCTAAGCCCTGCAGATGCTTATAATCTAATAAGAGGCCTCAAAACTCTTAGCGTGAGATTTGATAGGCAAAGCGAAAATACGCTAAAAATCGTAGAATTTTTAGAAAAAAACTCGGCCGTTAAAACCGTGTATTACGCAGGTTCATTTTCGGCCGAGGAAAAACGCATCCAAAACGCCCAAGCTAGCTGTATCGGCGCGCTAATCTCGCTGGAGCTAAAGGATGGCTACGACTATAAAATTTTTGCTAAAAGTCTAGAACTTTTTGACCTGGCCGTTAGTCTTGGCGGCGTAGAGAGTCTAATCTGCCATCCGGCCTCGATGACGCACGAGTCCTATTCGCCGCAATTGCAAGCCCAAATCGGCATTACGCAAGGTTTGTTACGCCTTGCCGTCGGTATCGAAAATTCGGATGATTTGATCGCGGATATAGCTCAGGCG
>CAURMS010000078.1:0-6141 GCA_963526085.1 uncultured Campylobacter sp.
GAAAGAGCTGGACGAGAAATTTGCCGCTATCCCCGAGGATGCAAAAAGGCGGTATGATAGGCATAGATTTATCAGACGGGCGATTATGACGTATTGGTCGTCGACGTTTGTCGTTTTTTATCTTTTTGCGATGTTGGCGCCGTATTTGAAATCATTTTTTGTAAACAACGGTATAGAATTGCCGCCTGAAATTTTTAGACATATTCGGGGCGCTGTGAAGATAGTTGTGCCTATTTTCTGGACGATTTATGTTTTAAGGCGAGATCAAACCAAGCGATACAGCTATCTTTTCGTGAGGGATCAGTGGGATAGCTTCCTAGCCTTTAGGATAGAAAATTTTGCCAGCATAGTCTTGATTTTATATCCGATTTTGCTTATTATCGGGTCGTTTTTCGTGAAGGATAGCGGCGGCGGATATGCGGCTTATGGATTTTTGTACGGCCTTGTCGTAGCTCCGATTTGCTTGCTTGTTTTTGCGATATGCTACTCTCGCAATAAAAGCTCATATGAGCCCGCACCCGAGGGTGCAGATCTGCGCAGAGAGTCCGGTCTAGCTCAAAGTGCGAAATCAGCAGAGGAAAGACTCGGCGAGCTAAACGACCTGGACGCGGAATTTGATCAAATACCTCGGCATCTAAAAAACCGTTACGACGTGCATAGGCTTATCAGGCGCGCTAGTATGGCATTTATCGGGTTTGGGCTTATGGTCTCTTATTTTGCATATTTTTTAGGCAATGTTCTATACGGGCTCGTTTCTCTTGCTGCGATACTGATTTTGCCGTATTTTTTCACGAAAATTTACCTAAAAAGCTACCCTACGAAAAAATACAGCAAATTTTTTATAAAAAATCAGCGACTTTGCTTGGTGATTTTTACGGTTGAAAATTTAGCTAGCATTGCTTTGATCTTGTATCCGATTGTGCTCATGATAGCGGCTCTGATCGCTAGAAATAACGAAAAGACGGTGAGCTTGCTTTTGAGCGGCTCAAACATATTATCGGCTTGTCTTGTTATTTTTGCGGCATGCTATCTGTTTAACCGAAGTACGTATATCCCGAAAGACGAGGCGTAATTATGTAAATTTGAGCGGCGTTTGATACGGTTTTTGCGCTTGGCACGGCGGCAAATTTGAACGGCACGGACACGGCTTATTTTTGAGGCTTGGTCAAATTTGCGGCGCATGATAAATTTGATAGGTTTTGTAAAATTTGGACCGTTTAAATTTGGCTTCAAATTTTACTGTGTCTTTTATTTTGGATTTGCAGGCAAGATTAAATTTGACGATACTCAAATTAACAAGCAAATTTAAAACCGCTTTAAAATTTGAATTTTAACCGTGTGAGATCAAATTTGACCGAAAAAACCGAGCATAAATTTGAAGTAAGAGTAAAAAGCGGCTTTGAAAATGGGTTCAAATTTGACGAAGCGGTGGCTAAATTTGCATAGCAAATCGCTCAAATTTAGCCGGCATTCTGGGGTAAAATTAAAAAATCAACCCCTCGTCGTCTTGTTTTATAAGCGTATCTTGCGCGTCTTGTTTCGGTACCGGCGAGATCTTCGTATAGACCTCGATCAGGCCCTCGTACGCAGTGTGAAAGACGCCCTCTGGCTCGATGAAGGTTTTTTGTTTTAGCGGGTACTCCTTCATATAGCTTTCCATAAATTTCTTAAACACCGGCGCCGCGGTACGTCCGCCGCCTTCTACCTTTCTCATCGGCGTGTTGTCGTCGTTGCCGTACCATACGACCACCTCGACCTCAGGCGTAAATCCGCAAAACCACGCATCTATGTTGTTATTTGTCGTGCCTGTTTTGCCCGCTACCTGCACGCCGTTTAGCCTCGCGCTTTGTCCCGTGCCGCGCTCCACGACCGTTTTCATCATATCGGTCATCAGGTATGCCTGCTCGGGCTCAGTGACGAACGTCCGCTCAGGCTCAAAAACCGCTTCTAAATTTTGATAGTTTATGATGCGTTTTATCAGGCTTGGCTCCACGATCTCGCCGCCGTTTGGAAACATCGAGTAAAATTTGGCAAACTCTAACGGCGAGATACCAAAGCTGCCAAGCGCGATGGAGAGGTTTTTAGGGATGTTTTTAAAGCCCATTTCGGTTAGCTTTTTATAAGCCGTATCAAGCCCAATCTCGTCGAGTAAATTTATCGTGGCGAGGTTGCGCGACTGACGCAGAGCCTCTCGCAGCGTGATATAGCCCTGAAAACCGCCGCTATAGTTTTTCGGACGCCACTCGTACTGGCTGCCTTCGTTAAAGACTCTCGAGATGTCCGCCGCCTTGCTCATCGGCGAGTAGCCCATATCTAGGGCGATCTGGTAGATGAAAGGCTTAAAGCTAGAGCCCGGCTGGCGCATACTCTGCGTGGCGCGGTTGTAGCTGCTTTTGGCGTAGTCTACGCCGCCTACTAGTGCGAGGATCTCGCCCGTTTTAGGTAGCGTAACGACGATAGCGCCGTTTAGGATACTGGCGTTTGCGTCCTTGTTACGTTTTAGTATCTCGTTGTAGCCGTATTTTAGCGCCTCGGACGCCATATCTTGCACCTTTAAATCGACGCTGGTTTCGATGACATAGCCGCCGGTTTTTATATCCTCAAAGCGCTTTGAGGCCTCCTTTAGCACCTCGTCCACGATGTACGGGGCTTTGTTTTGCGTGAGAGTGTCGTCAAAGACTACGGGCTGCTCGACTAGCGCGGCCTTGTACTCTGCGTCGCTGATCCAGCCTAGTGCGTTCATCCTTGCTATGACGTTGTTTGCGCGGCTAAGCGATAGATCTAGGTGGCGAGTCGGGTCGTAGGTGCTGGGCGCTTTTGGTAAGCCCACTAGGATAGCAATCTCTTTTAGCGTGAGCTCGTCAAGCTCCTTTCTAAAGTATCCCTTTGCTGCGGTTTTTATGCCATGATAGCCGTGTCCTAGATAGACGTGATTTAGATAGCGCTCTAAAATTTGCTCTTTGGTTAGCTCGTTTTCCAGCTTCATCGAGATGATCATCTCTTTTAGCTTACGGGTTAGCTTTTTTTCTCTGGTTAATACCATGTTTTTAACTAACTGCTGCGTTAGCGTGCTAGCGCCCTCGACTAGTTTGCCCGCCTTTATGTCCTTAACGATAGCTCGCGTGATAGCCTCGGGATTTACGCCGCCGTGCTCAAAAAAGCTCGTATCCTCGATCGCTACCAGCGCCTCGATGACGCGCGGCGGAATGTCTTCGTACTTGACGTAGATCCTGTTTTCGTCAAAGATATTTGCGATGAGTTCGCCGTTTCTGTCGTAAATTTGAGTCGTGAGCTTTGGCTTAAAATCGATGATATTTGACGCGTCAAAGGTGACTTGCGAATAAAGATAAACAAATGCCGCGCTCAGCGAAACAAAGATAATAAATAAAATCGAAGCTAAAATTCTCATAAAAAGGCCTTTAAAATTTTCACGTTTAGCCCCATTGCGGTGCTAGTTTCGCCGTTTTGGCTTAGGCTTAGGATGTATTTTTTGTTGAAATTTTCTATCGTCATGGCTCCGGCCTTGCCCTGCCAAAGATCGCCCGATAGGTAGTTTTGTAGGTCGGCTTCGTCAAATTTGGCAAATTTATACTCCGCAAAGCTGACGTTAATAAGCTCGAATTTTTCGCCCAAAAATATCATCGCAGTTACGATCCTGGCGGTACTCCCGCTTTGCATTTGCAGCATTTTTAGCGCCTCTTGTTCGTCTTTAGCTTTGCCTAAAATTTTACCGCCACATACGACGACGCTATCGGCGAAAACGACGTTTTTTGCATTTTTATTCGCCTTTAAAAACTGCTCTTTTTTTGCCGCGACGATCTTTTGAACGTAAACGTGCGGCGGCAAATTTTTATCTACGCCGCTCTCGTCGTAGTCGAAAAAAACCTGCTCAAATTTAACGCCGTGATCTCGCAAAACCTTAGCTCTAGTAACCGAGCTCGAAGCCAAAATAATCATCAAAACTCCCTATAAGATACGCCAAGATACGCCGCCAGCAGCGCAAACGCGACGTTTAGTGGAATGAAGTAGTAAATCGTAACTATGAGGTTCTCGTGAAGCTCGATGTATTCGCTATTTTGCAGAGATTTTGAGGCTTTGTTTAGGCGGTACGTGACGTAAATAACGTTTAAAAATAAAAATCCCCAGATCGCCCATTTCGTCGTTAAAATTGTGTTTAGCATCGGATCGGCGTTTTTGATCGCGTTTTGTTTGGCTAGTATCGCGCCCGTCACGCCCATGACGGCGATCGAGCCGTAGATCGCGTAGCCGAGGCGCTTTAGCATAGAGATTATCGTTTGGTATTTTTGCGTGTCGCCCTCGATATTTTTCATAAAAAATTTTGCGATGAGTAAAAAATTTGCTTGAAATCCGATGAAAACAACCACGGAGAGGATGTGGATAAAGGGTATGGCGCTGCTAATCTTTGCAAAAGCTATGTTAAATTCGGGCATTTGTCCCCTTTGATTTAAAATTTTCTCGCGCTAGAGCTATCTTGACGGCAGTAAAATTTGACGCCAAAATGCGCGAATAAAATAAACTCATAAATTTATATTTTCCTTTAAAATTTATCTCGGCTCGTAAAACGCAAATTTCCGAATTTGCTTTTAAATTTCACGCCGCAAAAACCGCGGTCAAATTTAAGCAATTTTCTTAAATTTGACCGACGCAAGCTTATTTTTCAAGCCTCGTTTTAGCAAACTCAAACGCCTGCCTGATCGCATCCTCGATCGCAAGCACGTTTTTACCGCCTGCGGTGGCGAAATCATCCTTGCCCCCGCCGTTTCCGCCTAAAATTTGCGCTGTAAATTTGACCCATTCGCCGGCTTTCAATGCCGCATTTTTCACGCCTGCGGCCAGAGCGATTTTGCCCTCTTCGTTTACTTGTACGAGTAGGATCGCCGCCTTTTCGTTCTCGTTTTTAAACTTGTCTATCGTGGCTTTTATGTCACCGCCGTCAAGCACCGCGACGCAAAGCTTGGTTTCGTTTACGTTCACTACCGCTAACGCGTGCGCGTCTTTGGCTTGCTTACTCTTGTCTTTTAGGCTTTTTATCTCGGCTTTTAGTTTTTTTACCGCATTCATCGGTTCGGCGCTTTTTAGCTCGGTTTTTAGCTCCTCGATCTCGCTGCGCCAGGCTTTTGCTAGATTTAGCGCGGCTTTAGAGCACACGGCCTCGATCCTACGCACGCCCGCGCTCACGCCGCCTTCTTTTGTGATGAAAAACGCACCGATTTGGCTTAAATTTGCCACGTGCGTACCGCCGCAAAGCTCCTTGCTAACCTCGCCGAAGCTTAGTACACGTACCTTGTCGGCGTATTTTTCGCCAAAAAGAGCGATCGCGCCGCTATTTTTAGCTTCCTCGATGTCCATTATCTCCGTTCTCGCCTCTATATTTTTGCTAATCGCCGCATTGACGAAATTTTCGATCTTCGTTAGCTCATCCGCCGTCACGGCCTTTGGATGCGAGAAGTCAAACCTGAGCCTGCTAGCCTCGACGCTAGATCCGGCCTGCGCGATATGTGTTCCCAGCACGCTTCTAAGCGCGGCATGGAGTAGGTGCGTGGCGCTGTGATGGCGTGCGATCTCGGCTCTTTGCTCGCTTACTTTTAGCTTTACGGTATCGCCGACTTTAAGCTCTTTTTTAACTGCGACGTTTGATAAATTTAGTCCGAAAAACTTCTGCGTATCTAGCACGTCGGCCGCGCCCACAACCACGCCGCTGTCGCCTGCCTGGCCGCCGCTTTGCGCGTAAAAAGGCGTCACGTCAAACATCGCCCAGCCTTGCTCGCCTGCTTTTAAAATTTGAGTTTCTTTGAAATCCTCGTCAAGCAGCGCCAAAACCTTGCTCGTGCGCTCAAGCTCCTCGTAGCCGCTAAATTTGTTTTCGCCAAATTTCTCTAAAAGCGCCTTAAAATCGCCCTTTGCGCTCTTGTCGCCGCTGCCTTTCCAAGCAGCCTTAGCGCGCGCTTTTTGCTCGCTCATTAGCTCGTCAAATTTTGCTTCGTCGACTTTGAGTCCTTTTTCGCGTAGCATATCGGCCGTGAGGTCTAGCGGGAAGCCGAATGTATCGTAAAGCTTAAACGCCGCCTCGCCGCTAAAAATATCCTTCGTGCGCGCTAACTCGCTCTCAAAAAGCTCGAG
>CAURMS010000079.1:0-6126 GCA_963526085.1 uncultured Campylobacter sp.
TATAAAATTTGACCGCCTTGGCGGATAAATCTAATATAAAATTTAACCAATTGCCGCTACGCCTCTTTTGAGATCTTAACGAGCTTAAAGGCGTATCCGCTGAATTTCGCCCTACAAAGCGCGACCGTGCCCTTCATCTGCGGCTCTAACTTAAATTTAGCCACAACGTCGGCGCCATTAGCCTGCACGCTCACTATATCGCCGTCTTTTACCTTCGCAGCCGCGGCAAACGACGCCGAGCCGATTAGCTCTTTTACCTCGCCGCTCAAATTTGACCCGTCCGCCTCATCCATAAAAAACACGACGCTACCGTCAAAGCTCTCTGGCTCTTTTAACGGCATTAGCTCGCCGTCCGTTTTAAACTCGGCCTGCTCGCCGTCAGCCAAAACGACATTTTTGCCGAGCATTTGCAAGAACTCGAATATATTTTTCGCGTCAGCATGGGCTAAAAAGGAGCTATCGATCACGATATTTTTGCAACCACCTAAAAACTCCGCGATCTGCTCAAACTCCTCCTCGCCGACGTTGCACTCGCCACTTAGGTATCCTTCGTCAAGCCCCTCAAAGTATTCTCGCGTTTGCTCGTCAAATTTAGCCGCGTCAAGCGAGTATTTACAAAGCAGCGCCAGCACGTAGCTAGCCGAGCCGATCTCGCAGCGAACGAGATTTTCAGTGCCTAAAATTTTATCCTCAAAGCAAGAAATATATAAAAATTCATTTTGTTTTATCAGCTCTGCTAGCTGCGGGTTTTGCTCGCAAAGCAGGCTTGCCAGGCTTAAAGTTTTTGCATTTTTAAATTCGCCAAATTTCATCGTTTATCCTTTAAATTTAGCTTGGATTTTATAAAAATTTGTTTTAAGAGGGGGTAAATTTGCGCCGATTAGACGCAAATTTGGTTATTTTTCTAGGCCGAATTTAACGGCTGCTTTAGCAAGCTCGAGAGTAGCGTCTACGAATTTATCTTTTTTCGTCGCGTACGGTAAAAACAGCGGTATCTCCGTGCAAGCCGCGATATACGCATCAGCCTCGATAGCCGCGATCGTATCGTTAAAGAGCTCGACGTACTCTTTTAGCTTGTTTGCCTTCGCGCCTTTATAAATGCAGTCCATGATGTTGCTCATCAAATTTTCGGGGATTTTCACGCACTCTAGGCCTGCGGCGATCAGCTCGTTTTCGTAAATTTTAGCCGCTGTCGTGCCGGTGGTGGCGATGACGGCGATCTTTTTAGCGTGCGGGAAATTTGACTTTATCGACGCGGTCGCGATTTTAGCTATGTGCAGGATATTTACGCCGCACTCCTGCGTTAGGCGCTTGGCAAAATAGTGAGCCGTGTTGCAAGCTATGCAGATAGCCTCACAGCCCGCGTTTTTGAGCCTCGTCGCGGACTCTTTCATAAAAGGAAACGGATCCTCGCCTCCGTGCAGGATATACGCCGTGCGGTCTGGGATCTGCGGGTGGTTGTCAATGACGATAGGGATGTTGTCCTGGTCTTTTGCGGCGTTTGTGAGCTCTACGATCTTAGCGTATAGATCTATCGTAGCTAGCGGTCCCATGCCGCCTAAAATTCCGATTCGTTTCATGAAAAAGTCCTTAAATTTAAAAAAGCCGAGAGCGAAGTCTCGGCTAAATTTGGCTCAAAATTCTTAGAGAAGAACAGGAGCTATTAGGAACGCAAATGCAACTGAAAGCGCAACCATGATGGTGCCAGGCACGAAGAATGAGTGGTTAAATACAAACTTACCGACTCTAGTCGTTCCCGTATCATCCATAGCGATAGCGCCTAAAGTCGTAGGATACGTAGGAAGTACGAATAGTCCTGAAACAGCGGCAAATGAAGCTACTAGGATCCAAATTTGACCTGAGTTCTCAGGCGTAGTCATACCCAGTGCAGCAGCGACCGCAGGCATCATAACGCGAGTAGTCGCAGCTTGAGAATATAGCAAGCAGCTTAGGAAATACAGCGCGACGGCTAATATGAACGGATACTGCGTAACGACGTTTTTAGCTACCTCTTTGATGCTATCGATGTGACCGTTAACGAATGTAGTACCAAGCCATGCGATACCGATGACGCATATGCACGCGTTCATACCGCTTTGAAAAGTGCTGGTTGAAAGCAATTTGCTAGTGTCGACCTTACAAAGCGTAGCGATAAGGAAGCCGATAGTAAGCATAAAGCTGATGATAGCAGCGTCTCTAGAAAGGATAGGTTTTGCCACGATGCCAAGGCTCTTTGAAATAACAAGCGCATAGCAAACGACGACTAAAACGCCGACGGCAAATATCGCAACCGATCTTTTCGCATAAGGTTTTAGCGCCTGATACTCTACCTCTTTTATCTCCGCAACCGCACCTCTAGCTAGTCTATCTTGATAGATAGGGTCTTTTGAGAGGTCAAGATCGTAAAATTTATTTACGATAAAGGCTGTAACGATCATGGCCACGAAAGTAGTAGATATGCAGATGAAAAGCAACATCGGATAGCTAACGCCAAGAGGCTCGCAAACACCAGTCATAGCAACAAAAGCCGCAGATATAGGGCTAGCGGTGATCGCTACTTGAGATGAAACGACCGAAAGCGCAAGAGGCGCGCTAGGTTTGATGTTTTGTGTCTTCGCAACCTCCACGATAACAGGGATCATAGAAAACGCAGTGTGACCCGTACCTGCTAGGATCGTAAGAAGATAGGTAACGATAGGCGCTAGGTAGTTGATTTGTTTTGGGTTTTTGCGCAAAATTTTAGATGCTACCTGAACCAAATAATCAAGTCCGCCCGCGACTTGCATCGCAGTGATGGCCGAAATAACGGACGCGATGATTAAAATAACGTCCATCGGGATATCTTTCATATCCACTTTCATACCGAGCATCGCCAAAATAACGACACCAAGACCGCCGGCATATCCGACGCCCATACCACCTAGCCTAACGCCCAGGTAGATACCTCCAAGTAGGACTATAATCTGTAAAATCAGCATTATATCCATAGGAAAACTCCTTGTATTAGATTTTTTTACTTACTAAATTTAAAAGGCGCCGAATTTGACTTCGGCGCTCCACGACTTTATTCTAAATTATTTGCCCATGTGAGGGTTTAGCATATTTTTAGGCTCTAGGATCTTGTCTATCTCCTCTTTTTTCAAATATCCTCTCTCCAAGCAGATATCGCCTACAGCTTTGCCTGTTTGCAATGCTTCTTTAGCGATGCTTGCAGATTTTTCGTAGCCGATGTACGGGTTAAACGCAGTCACGATACCGACTGAGCCAAGTACTGATTTTAGGCATGCTTCAGGATTTGCAGTTAGTTTTCTGATAGCTTTTTCAGCTAGAGTTTTCATCGCGTTTTCTAGGATAAAGATTGAGTTAAATAGCGCGTAAGCGATACCCGGCTCAAATGCGTTTAGCTCAAATTCGCCCCTTTCACTGCAAAGCATGATGGTTACGTCGTTGCCGATTACCTCATAGCATGCTTCGCCTACGACCTCTGCGATGACAGGATTAACTTTACCAGGCATGATAGAGCTGCCAGGCTGCATCTGTGGTAAATTTATCTCGCCAAGACCGCATCTTGGGCCTGAGTTCCTTAGTCTTAAGTCATTTGCAATCTTGCTTAGGCGAACGGCAGCCGTTTTTAGCGCGCCGCTAACGTGAACGAAATCAGCAGTGTCTTGAGTAGCTGCGATAAAATCATCTGCGGGTTTGAAATTTACGCCGGTGATTTGGCTTAAAATTTTATGAACGGCAGCTTTATAATCAGGATGGCAGTTGATACCCGTTCCGATCGCGGTAGCGCCCATGTTTAGCACAGCCATAGACTCGCGAGCTGCGGTGATTTTTTCGATATCGCTTTTGATGTAGCTTGCAAATGCGTGGAAAGTGTTGCCAAGCGTAGTAGGAACGGCATCCTCAAGCTCGGTTCTGCCCATTTTGATGATATCTTTGAAGTCTTTTGCTTTAGCTTCTAGCTCGTTTTTAAGTAGTTCCATAGCCTTTAAAAGGTCGGTTAATTTCGCGTAAGCCGCGACCTTAATCGAGCTTGGATAAGTGTCGTTGGTGCTTTGACCTAAATTCGTATGATCGTTTGGATGGAGGTATTGATACTCGCCTTTTTTATGTCCTAGGCTTTCAAGCGCGACGTTTGTTATAACTTCGTTTGCGTTCATATTGGTGCTAGTTCCCGCGCCGCCTTGGATCATGTCTACTACGAATTGATCTAAATATTTACCCGCAATTATCTCGTCGCACGCTTTTGCGATAGCATCGGCTTTTTGCGCGTCTAGAACGCCAACCTCTTTGTTTGCTAGAGCTGCGGCTTTTTTGATTTGGGCAAATGCTTTTACAAAGTACGGATAGTCTTTGAGCTGTCGTCCGCTCATGTGGAAATTCTCAAGCGCCCTAAATGTTTGTACGCCGTAATATACATTATCAGCTATCTCTAGCTCACCTATGAAGTCGTGTTCTCTTCTGGTTCCCATAATGGTACTCCTTGTGATGAAATTGAATAGTGAAACTATAGCGCAATTAAACTGATATTTAAATTAAAAGTTTAATTTTCTATTTATTTTTTTATTACTCTTTTGTTATTTTTATATATCCATGCGAACTTAATTTATCTTTAAAATAGCCCAAATAACGCAATTATTGCAACTTTTAAATATTATATATTTTTTAAATACGAGTGATAAATGTATGGGAGAGTGTTTCTAAAATTTAAATTATTAACTTTCTGTTTGACTATTTTATACTTATAATAAAGCTTAACTTAAAATGTTATATTAATTTTTCTTGAAAGAGGTTGATGGTTTAAATTTTGATTTTTTGAGTGGTTTGACGGCTATAAATTTTATATGGTTTTAAATTTGTATTTTTATTACAGACTGACAAAAGCTTAGTTTTTTATAATTTAAGAAATTTTCGTGCATTAAATTTAAATCCGCTTATTTTTATATATTTAGTTTTTACTTTGTTTTTTAGGTCAATGCTAATAAATTTGACAAAAGCGCTTCTAGTTATGCGCTATTATATAAATTTTATAAAATTTAAAGCTAAACCTTATACAAATAAGACTTTATGGAGATTAATGACTTCGCTGCTGCCACTTAGGGACAAACCAATTATTAAAAAGGCTTAAAACACCTTATGAAACGATGCCAATATGGTAAATTTTGAACCACCATAATATAGGCAATCCCGCCAAAGCCCCAGCAGAGTTGCCTATATTAAGCTCTTTTCATTGTCCTGTTTTGGTGCCAAAAATTTCCTTGCGTAGCACCCCACTACAGCTATTCTATAGACTAATTATTTATCGGTAGCTTTATAGCAAAAACCACAAGAATAGAGACTAAGTTTTTAAGACTCTAAAAACCCTACTTACATCGTCATTTTTGCTCAAGCTAAGTCTTACGATGCTATTTTCCAAAGCAGCTAGAGCATGCAAGACGTTTGGCTCGAGCGTAATCATATCAAGCGCATTTAATATAACATTTTCGTCGCCAACGCTAAATTCTATCTTACCGCTTAGAACCTGCACCATGATAGCGCCCGGCGCTTTATGTTCCTTCATTTGGGCGCCCTTTTCTAGATTTATGCGTATTTCCTTGCTGTGCGGCCCATCAAAAAGCTTAGCTATAGTAACGCCGTTAAATACGTTATGTTGCCATACGATTTTTTCCATTTACAACCTTTATCATAAAATAATCACGGCATTGTAACTATAATTTTGAATAAAAGAATTGATTTTAATTAAGCGGTTTTTGAAATTTAAGAAAAGAGATAGGAGCAAAAGCCCAAAACTAGACTTTTGCAAGGAGTAAAATTATTTTTTAAGCTCTTTAATGCGAGCGGCTTTACCGCGTCTATCGCGTAGATAAAATAGCTTAGCGCGGCGAACGCGGCCTTGTCTCAGAACGGTTATACTCTCTAGACTTTCGCTATAGATAGGGAAAATTCTCTCTACGCCCACGCTATTTGCGCCAATTTTTCTGATGATAAATGTTTCGCCAGTTCCGCTCCCGCGTCTTGCTATGCAGATACCTTCAAAATTTTGGATTCTCGTTTTATCGCCCTCTTTGATGCGGATAGCTATACGCAAAGTATCTCCAGCGCGAAAATCAGGCACAGACTTTT
>CAURMS010000080.1:0-6116 GCA_963526085.1 uncultured Campylobacter sp.
GAGCGTACCGACCTTTTCACGCCTGAGACGGAAGCTAAAATTTACGACATGTTCGAGCGCGCGGGCGAGCTTGAGATCAAATGGGGCAAATACATCACGCAAAACCAGATCATGGGCTTTACCGACGACATCATCGAGCAATACATCCGCTACCTCATCGATCAGCGCCTAGTCGCGATCGGTCTAAAACGCCGCTACAACGTCCCTCATCCGATCAAATGGGTCGATGATTTTGCTAAATTTAACGACCAAAAGTCAAATTTCTTTGAAGCAAAGGTGACCAACTATAGTAAAGGAAGCATCAGTTTTGACGACTTTTAGTCCAAATTTATGCCCTATCGTCCTAACTGCGCCGACCTGCCAGCAAAGACAAGACGAACTGCTAGAAAAAATCGCCGCCGCGCCCAGAAACTCAGTCATACTAGCCAGCGAGCTATGCGTGAGCGGGTATGATTTCGATGGATTTTTTAGCGGCGCAAACCGTGCTATGCTTGGCGGCTCGATCGGCAGTTTCGACGCTATACTTTTTGAAGCGCTACAAGAAGCGCTAAGCCCTGATAAATTCCTCGGGCTCACGCATCTAACGAGCCTAAACCGCGCCAAAGGTCTCGCGCAAATTTCAATCACGCAGGCGCAAAAAAACGAAATTTACAATGAATTTATCCTACTAAACAGCCAAAATGTCTTTTACACGCAAAACAAATCAAAACTTTTTCGCCCAAATTTAGAGCACGAAATTTTTGCCGCAGGCGACGAGTCGGCGATAAAACCTTTTGATTTTAAAGGGCTAAAAATCGGCGTTCTCATTTGCTTTGAGCTTAGATTTGCCCATTTTTGGGAGCAACTAAAAGGCTGCGATATCATCCTGGTACCCGCCATGTGGGGCAAGGCGCGCGAGGACGCATATCTTACGCTTTGCAAGGCCTTAGCGCTTGCCAACAGCTGTTACGTCGTGGCCACAAGTTCGCTTGATCTGGAGTTTTCTGGCATATTTTTGCCAAGCGGCAAATTTGCGAAAGAGGCTAAATTTGACGCAAATTTGATCCTTGAAACCAAACGAAATTTGGGGATTTTATGACCGCTCTAGAAAAATCAAAATGCGCAAACATGGCCGATGAGATTGGCGATATACTCACTCTGACGCCCTCGCTTTACAAGGCTCTTTGCGACACCCCGCGCGAGATCTTTGCGCCCGTCACGCGCCACGCATACAGCCTAGACGCCCAGCCCATCGGCGGCAACCAATGGATCAGCTCGCCGCTAACGGTCGCCAAAATGACGCTAGCGCTTGAGGCCGAAGATATCGACAACGCCCTAGAGATCGGCTGCGGTAGCGGTTATCAGGCGGCGATTTTGTCGCATTTGGCGCACAGGGTTTTTAGCGTCGAACGCATCGAAAAGCTCGCGAACGAAGCCAAAAAACGCTTTGAGGCGCTTAAAATCCACAACGTCCACGTGCGCTTTGACGACGGAAACGTCGGCTGGAAAAGCTACGCGCCCTACGACAGGATCTTGCTTTCAGCGGCGGCGCAGCAGGTGCCTCAGACGCTTTTTAACCAGCTAAAAAACGGCGGCATTTTAGTAGCTCCTATCAAAAAAGAGGGTAAGCAGTTTATCGTCAAATTTAAAAAAGACGCTCGCGGCGAGATAACGCAAAGAGCGCTTGACGAGTGCTTATTTGTGCCGCTTTTAGGCGGGATAGAGTAGCGCAGGTTGTCAAATTTGACGCCGTTATTTTATGAGTGCGGCTTTTAAATTTGACTACGCAAACCCGCTCGCTGCGAATTTTAGCCATACGTTAAACCTAAAACTGTATAATCATCATACAAATTCTTAGCAAAGGAGCTAAAATGGCAACAGATCGCGAGTTGGTTAATTTCTCAGAGGAACACGAGCTAAACACGGTACTAGCAAGACACGGCAAGGCCCAAAGCATCGCAAACCGCGAGGTGCTTTGCGAGCTCGGTAAAGAGTGCAAGGAAAAACTAGGCAAAAGAGTGCTAACGCAAGATGAATTTGACGAGTTTTTAAAACCCGTTTTAAATCGCTTGGAGAACAAAAGAGCTTAAATTTCGGGGGATTTCCCCGAAATTTCTATCCAAATTTTCCGCTTTTTAAATTTTTCTACTATTCTCTCGTTTTCAAATTTACATTCTCAAAATTTAACTTCAAATTTGATCGCCAAGCGGCAAAAACGCACGCAAATTTACAAGCCCAAAAACCGGCAAGAGCCATAAAAGCCAGGCGCGGCAAATTTGACGTTAGTATAAATTCGGAGCGGCTTAAAAACAAAGCATAAAGCCAAAACCGCGCCGAATTTAACCGAGCTACGCCCTAAAAATGCACCTTAAATTTCGCCCAAAAGCTTCTGCCCGGCTCATAAAGCCTCGTGCCGTTTGGGATAGTTTCGTAGCCTGCGATACCGCCGCCATAGCCGCCTTTTGAGTTATGATAGGCATATTTGGCGTCGTTTAGGTTCTCTGCCGCTAGTAAGAATTGATAATTTTTATACTTGTAGCCCGCGCTTAGCCCCAGCGTCCAAAAGCTATCGCTCTTGCCAAGGTCCATGCCGCCCACGTCGCCGTAGCCTTTTTGCGCGCGGTTTTGCGACGCGTTAGCGTAGAAGTCAGCCTTGACGAACCAGTCGGGCTTTTCTAGCCCCGCGCTTAGTTTAAACGCTAGAGGCGAAACCTTAGGCAGCGCGTCGCCGTCTTTTAGGCCGCCCGCGTTTTTAGTCACCTTGCCGTAGACGTAGGATACTCCCGCCCCCAGCCTAAACATATCGGCTAGCAGCGTAGTGCCCTCTATCTCGCCGCCGTATAGCAGGGCGTCGGTATTAAAGGCGTCTGAGGACATGCCCATAGTATTATACTTTAGCATGATATAATCATCCATCTTTGAGACGAAAAAATTTGCGCTTAGTTCGTAGTTTTGATCTTTTAGCACTGCGCCAAAATCCAGCTGCGTGTTTCTTTCTTTATGTAGCGCTAGGTTTGCGTCCTTGTTCGTTTCCCAGTGATCGGGCATCCTTTGCGCGTGCCCTAACCCCGCATAAAGCGTTAAATTTTGCAGATATTTTTCGTATCTAAAAAAGCCTGAGAATAAATTTTCTTTCCTACTCTTATGCGTTTTTAACAGTTTTCTCTCGCCCGCGTCCAGCCTAAGTCCGCCAAAAAGCCCGTAGTCGTTTTCAAGGACGTATTCGTTTTGAGTGTATATCGTTTTATACGTTACCTTGCGCTCTTTTACGTGCGGCTTTGATACGGCGGCATCCATTTGGGCTTTAGATACGCCGGCTCCGCCCGTTCCGGCACCCCGCCATTTAAAGGAGTCTTGCGAATAGCCCGCGCCGATGAAGCTGGTTAGATTATCGAAATTTAACTCGCCTTCTAGCTTAAAGCCGTACATATCGCGTATCGGGTGACTGATGCTGTATCCCTTGCCGCGCCCCGTGCCCGGCACCACCGGACGCATGGTGAAGTTGTCCATTATGTGATCGATTTGATGATAGTACGAGCTTAGCCTGATCTTGTGCTCGCCGACGTCTTGTTCAAATTTGAGCCCGAAAGATTTACGGTCAAACTGTATGCCGTCCCTCATCCTATCGGCATACGCCGCTTCGCCCTCGCCCAGATCCGCGCTTAACTGCAAGGCGGTAGTTTCCGTGGGCGTTAGCGTACCCACGAGCGAGACGCTATTGCGTTTATAGTGCGTATGCATTTTCTGTCCGCCGCCGCTTTTATAATCGCCGCTCTCATAGTGTCCGCCCGAGACCTCTAGGCTACCCAGCTCGTTACCCGCCGCTACGTCCGCGGTAGTTTCAAACCGCTTAAAACTGCCACCCAGCACGCTTACGTTTCCTCCGAAGCTCGGTTTTGACAGCCTTGCTATCTCTCTATCGAAAAATATACCGCCGCTAATGAGCGCGCCGTATCTGACGTCTTGCGGGCCTTTTACGATACGAACCGAGCTGTAGTTTTGCGCCGAGATGTAGGTGATGGGCGTATCCATGCGCATGCCGCAGCCGCCGTTTAGCGTGCTGCCGTCGATCAGCACCGGCAGCCTAGCCGCCGTCTGCGAACGATAATAAACCTCGCTGCCGCCTCCGCCTTTGCGCTCCATCGTAAAGCCGTTCAAATTTGAAAGCGATTTGGCGATGTCGCTGTTTTCCAGTATCGCGCCCTTGCCGACTATTTGCGCGTTGGTCGGCTCATCGAGGGCTGATTTTTGCATTTTTGACGAGACGGTAACGGGACTCAAGCTTATCGCCTCCTCGGCGCTAAGCATCAAATTTGAAGCCAAAACTAGCGCCAAAACGTAAGAAATTTTCATTTTCGCTCCTGCAAAATTAATATTTAATATTGAAATTGAAGCAAAAATAAACTTAAATAAAGAACGAATATTTATGTAATGTTAATTATTTTGTATGAAATTTAACTCAAACTGTGCTATTTAGGCAGTTTGCGTTAAGTGTGTAGAAAAGTAACTTTAACGGATTAGAATTATAAATTTAGGTAATCTCGGTTTCATCAAATTTGGGCTCAACAAAACCGAGATTAAATTTACAAAATCTCTTTTACCAGTAGCTGCGGCGTGACGAGTCCTCGAAACGAGTTTTTCGATACCGAAAAAACTAGGTCTATGCTCTCGCCCGCATGCGGCTCGCGAGTGAAGTTAAAAAAGAGCGCCTCGAGGCATTTGCCGTCTTTTTGCAGGATTAGTTTTAGATGATTTTGCTCCCTGCCGATTAGTTTTTTGTTTTTGACGACGGCGGATTTGATCTCAAAGAGCGGGCGCGGATTTTTCTGTCCGTAGGGCTCGAAATGCTCCAAAATTTCAAGCAGTTCAAAGTCTACTTCGCCCGCTTCTATCTCTCCTAGAGGCTCGTCAAACGCGCTAAATTCGTGCAAATCCATCAACATGCACGAGCTGTTTATCGCGGTTTTAAACGCTTCTAAATTTGCCGGATCTATCACGATGCCGGCTGCCCCCTTGTGTCCGCCGTAGCCTGCGAGTAAATTTTCGTGGCTAGCGATGAGTGAGAGGATGTCTAGCTTGCCCACGCTTCTAGCGCTGCCTTTGGCGCGGTTTTCGTCGATGCTAAAAACGATGGCGGGCTTTTTAAACTGTTTAGCCAGACGCGATGCGACGATACCGATGACGCCCTCGTGCCAGCCCCTGCCCCACGTCACGATGATATGCTCGTCCTCGCGCACGTCCTTTAGCGAGCACTCAAAAAGCGTGCGCTCCTCCTCCTTGCGCGAGTTGTTAAAGCTCACGATGGTGTCGAGGCACTCGCAGGCGCGGTCTAAGCTTTTGGCGCGCAAAAACTCAAAAGACACGCCCGCATCGTCCATACGGCCCGAGGAGTTGATGAGCGGCGCGATGAGAAAGCTGATGTCGTCGCACTCGAATTTATCCTTGCCATAAAGCTGCTTTATCGCGGTAAACGCTGGCCTGCGCGAGCTGTTTAGGCGGTTTACGCCAAGCTTAACCAGGATGCGGTTTAGGTCGCGAAGCTCCATCATGTCGGCGATTATCGCGATGGCTAGGAGGTCGAGAAATTTACCCATATCGTAGTTGATGCGACATACGTCCTTTAGCGCGCCGACTAGATACCATGCGACCTGAGCGCCGCAAATTTCGACATTTGGAAAGTGGCAATGCTTTTGCTTTGGGTTTATGATCGCGTAGGCCTCGGGTAGGACGTCGGGCGGCATATGATGGTCGGTGATGATGAGATCGATGCCTTTTTGCTTGCAAATTTGAGCCGCGTCGTTTGCCGAGATGCCGTTGTCTACGGTCACGATGAGGCCTGCGTCTGCGATCTCCTCGACGATTTGCGGATTTAGCCCATAGCCGTCGCTAAAGCGATTTGGGATACGCACGAAATACTCGCTAACGCCCATATCATCGAAAAACTCGGCCATTATGACGCTAGCGATCACGCCGTCCACGTCGTAGTCGCCTACGATAACGATCTTTTCGTTTTGCTCGATCGCGCGCTTTATGCGCTCGGCACCCTTAAATACATCCTTTAACGCATCGGGCGTAGGAATTTCTGAAAGTTTTTTGTGAATGTCATTTTCTAATCTGTGGTTCAGTAAGTCCTTTAT
>CAURMS010000081.1:0-6074 GCA_963526085.1 uncultured Campylobacter sp.
TCGCTACGCTAACTTTCTATTTAGACGTTACGCACGTAAAGCCTATCCCACCGATGTTACTTGAGTATCTGTGCAAATTTGAAGGCTTTAGCGATACTTTTATGATGAGACTAAACTCAAATTTGAGCTTTAGCGAGGATTTGCAAAATCAAAACGTCACGTTAAGAGACGTTTTAAGCAGCGTCGGGCTTGATTACGCAGTTTTGGGGCTTAAAAACGGCGACGAAAAAACCCGCGAGGCGTTTTTGAGCGCGGCTAAAAGCGGCTATAGTTTTGAAGAGTTAGCCGATAGGTTCGACGTAGGGGCGTTTGAAAATAAAACTCAGATGCTCGAGCTAAAAAACGATGTTTGGAAGGAGTCTTTGGAGACAAAAGAGGCTCTTTGGAAAAGCTCGCTTGAGCTGATGGAAAGCAAAAATCAAATCGCAAATTTGCAAAACGAAAATGCGCGCCTACACGAAGATCTAGAAAATCTACTCGGCAAATATCTCGCGCTAAACCACAAAGTCTACGTCCTAGAAAACGAGGCTCCCGTTATCAAAAACGATATCGAGCATCTTAAAATTTTCGTCGCCAAATTTAAAAGGGTCGCAAAGCCGCTTATTTGGGTATATAAGTTTTTGAGATTTTGTAAAAATTTAGCTAAAGATAATCTCAAAAAAGCACTCAAATTCGGTATAAATTTAACCGAAAAGACGGCAAATAACAATCCTAAATTTAAAAAGAATCTCAAGATATTTTTAAATAAATTCCCGGCTCTTAGGGCGAGAATCTTTAGCCTCAAAGGGCAAATAAGGGACGATATCTACGTCTCGCAAGAGGGCGTTTTCGAGCCGAACGTTTTTGAACTAAAGCACTCAAAAGAGTACGAGCAAAATTTGGAGCTAAAAAATCTCAAATTTAACGAAAACTTTAGCGAGCTAACGGTAATCGGCAATATCAGCGGACACTACAGTCTAGCCGCGATAAACAGAAACATCATATTTAGACTACTAAACAAAGTAAAAAACGTCTTTGTTATCTGCTATCACGCAAACTATTTCGATAAAATCGAAGACATCGCGATAACCAAAGACGAGTATGAAACTCTAAGAAGCATAGTGCCGGATAAAAACGCACCCGCAATCAGAAGCGACGACAAGGTCGCGATCTACCACCACTACCCGCTAATCGAAGACGTGCGCGAAGGCTACGGCTTTGAGATCGCGGTATTTTTCTGGGAGGAGTCGCGTATCCCGCCTAGGACGATCGAAATTTTAAACTCCAAGTATAAAGGCATTTTAGTTTCGACCTTTTTCATCAAAAAAATTCTCATCGACAATGGCTGCTATACGCCCGTAAAAGTGGCCGATATACCGCTAAAAACGCCGCCTGCGCCAAGCGTTTCGCAAGAAAACAGCGACCAAAAGCGCGAGATAAAGCTCTTTCA
Source organism: uncultured Campylobacter sp. (assembly GCA_963526085.1). Classification (GTDB taxonomy): domain Bacteria; phylum Campylobacterota; class Campylobacteria; order Campylobacterales; family Campylobacteraceae; genus Campylobacter_A. The sequence goes on from CAURMS010000081.1 coordinate 1,430, forward strand.
CATCTCGTCGTGCCTACCTAGAAAGGGTGCCGACGTGCTACTGCGAGCCTTTAACGAAGCCTGCAAAAAAGCTAAATTCGAGCTGAGCCTAACGATAAAAAGCTTCCCTAATCCGCACAACAGCGTAACCGAGCAAATCGAGCTTTTAGTCGATAAAAAATACCGCGATAAAATCCGCGTCATACTAAACGAAGATCTGACCGCGCTTGACGTGGCAAATCTATACGAGCAGTGCGATATCGTCGTGCTACCGACGCGCGGCGAGGGGCTAAATATGCCGGCAATCGAAGGTGTACACTACAAAAAGCCGGTTATCTCCACCGACTATAGCGGCCAGTGCGAGTTTTTGGACGATAGCTGCGAGTTTATCGGATACAAATTTGCGCCGGCCGTTACGCATTTTAATCTAAATTATTCATTTTGGGCGGAGCCTAGCGTCAAGGATCTAAGCGAAAAGATCCTCAAAGTAGCCGAGCAAATTTTACAAAACCGCGCGCCAAACATAGAACCGCTAAAACAGAAAGTCGATGAAATGATGTTCGGCGAGAAAAATGCGCTAAATTTTATCTCGAGCATCTCGCATCTAAAATCCTTTAAAAACGAGCCAGTAAAGCTAAAAATAGCCTACTTTTCGACGTATAACGCCGTTTGTGGTATAGCCGAATACTCAAAATACCTAACGGACGAGCTTGCGCGGGCGGGCGCAGATTTGCAAATTTACACTTGGAGCGAACAAAAGTGCGCCGATGGGTCAAATTTAACCCAAGAAAACGACAATATAAAAGTCTTTGAAATAGAGCGCGAAAAACTACTATCGGGGCTTGAGACGGATGCGGATATAATCTGGCTACAACACCATTTTACCTTTTTCGAGATAGACGAAAAGCTAAAATCAGACGTCGCCGCGCTAAAATCGCAGGGCAAAATTTGCTTCATCACGCTTCACAGCACGAAGCAAATCCTAAACTACCCGCACCAAACTCAGCAAAACTGGCACGATACGCTTTACGAATTCGACCGAGTTTTCGTCCACAGTATCGACGACCTAAATACGCTTAGACTACTCGGACTTGCCGATAACGTCACGCTAATGCCGCACGGAACGCAAAATTTAACAAGCACTCAAATCAAATGCAAAGAAGCAGACGGCAAATTTATGGTAGGATTTTTAGGACTGCTGTTTGCGCATAAAAACCTACCTGTGCTACTAGAAGCTTTTGCGAAATTCAGTCAAAATATAGACGCAAAACTCGTGATAATCAGTCCGGTCGCAAGCGCGGACGGCGAGGCGGAACTACAAAGATGCCGCAAACTTTGCGAAAAGCTAAATTTGAGCGAAAAAATAGAGTGGCATACGAGTTTTTTACCGATAGAAACTGTAAACGAAAAACTAAGTTGTTGCGATGCGATCGTGTTGCCGTACGGACAGACCGACGAGGGTAGTAGTGCAGCAGCCAGAGTCTCTCTAAGTCTTTGTAAAAACGTTATAGTTACGCCGTCAAGAATCTTTAGCGAGATGCAAAATATCACGATAGCGGCAGACGGTTTTAGCGACGAGGATATCCTAGAACAACTCGAAAAAGTAAAAAATAATGAAATAGATGGTAAAATTTATGATAAGCGCATAAAGTGGCTAGAAGAAAACAGCTGGCAAAACATCGCCGGTCTTTATTTAAGAATCTTTAAAGCCATAAATACTGATCATAATTTTATGCGACATTTAAAAAACGGAGAAGAATAATGAAAAAAGCTATAGTCACGGGCGTCGGAGGCCAAGACGGCGCGTATCTGGCTAGATATCTGATCGATCTAGGATACGAAGTCTATGGCGGTTACAGGCGAGCGGTGAGCCCGAATTTTTGGAGATTAAACGAGCTAGGCATTTTAAACGAGACGAATTTTCATCTAGTCGAGTTTGAGCTAACCGACCCGTTTAATATCCTAAGCGTCGTTAATGAAATAAGACCCGAGGAAATCTACAACCTAGCTGCTCAAAGCTTCGTAGGCGTTAGTTTTAAAGAACCGTTTCACACTGCAAACGCTACGGGTATCGGTGCGCTAAACATACTAGAGGCGATAAAGACGGTCGATAAAAGCATCAAATTTTATCAAGCCAGCACGTCTGAGATGTTCGGCAAAGTCCAAGCCGTCCCGCAAAACGAAACCACGCCGTTTTATCCGCGTTCGCCGTATGGAGTGGCAAAGCTTTATGCGCACTTTATAACCGTAAACTATCAAGAAAGCTACGGTATTTTCGCCTCAAGCGGCATTTTATTCAACCACGAAAGTCCGCTAAGAGGACTTGAGTTCGTCACGAGAAAAATCACGAATACGGCCGCAAAAATCGCCCTAAAAAAGGCTAAAACTTTGGAACTAGGTAACCTAGACGCAAAGCGCGACTGGGGCTACGCCAAAGAATACGTCGAAGGCATGCACGCGATGCTACAAGCGCCAACTCCGGACACCTTCGTGCTCGCTACCGGCGTAACGACCACTGTCAGGGATTTTGTAAAGCTTAGCTTTGAAGCGCTAGATATCGGAATAAAATTCGAGGGCGAAGGCATAAACGAAGTCGGACTAAACGACAAAGGCGACGTGATCGTAAAGATAAATCCGGCATTTTTTAGACCCGCGGAGGTCGATCTGCTAATAGGCGACGCCTCAAAAGCCAAGCAAAAGCTCGGTTGGAGCGCAAAGACTGATCTAAAGGGACTTTGCGATATGATGATAAAATCCGATCTAAGGCGCATCGAGGCGGGATTTGAGTTCTAAGCGAGTTTTTATCACGGGGATCGAGGGCTTTACGGGTCGCTATCTGGAGCGATACCTTTGTGCGCTCGGCTACGAGGTCTCAGGCAGCGCCCTGAGCCCTAGCGCGCCTAATCATACGCGCCTTGATCTACTTGATAAAGATAGCATAAAAACCGCCTTTGGCGTAAAATTTGACTACATCATCCACCTCGCGGCGGTGTCTTTTGCTATGGCCGATCCTACCGAAATCAAAAATGCAAACGAAATCGGTACCATAAATTTGCTAGAGGCTCTAGGTTCCGTTAAATTTGAAAAGGCGATCTTTGCAAGCTCAGCTAGCGTCTACGGCGGAGGAGATATGCCCATGTGCGAAAACTCTCCGCTAAATCCGCAAAGCATATATGCCGAAAGTAAAATTTTTATGGAGGAGCAGATAGCTAAAAGCGGACTGCCTTTTATCATCGCGCGCCCATTTAACTACACAGGTGCTGGGCAAAGCGAAAATTTCCTCATACCAAAAATAGTGCGACATTTTAAAGATAAAGCTCATACAATAAAACTCGGGAATTTGACGCCAAAGCGCGAATATAACGACATAAACGACGTCGTGAGAATATACGAGCAACTACTAAAACTCGAAGCTAACGATGAAATTTTTAACATTGGCTCTGGTAAGGCTTATAGTATTGAGCAAATTTTACAAATTGTACATGGCTTAAGCGGGCACGATATCGCCGTACAAAGCGATGCCAAATTTATTAGGGCGAACGACCCCGCCCTACTCGTCTGCGATACGGCGAAACTACAAAACTATGGCATAGTTCCTTGCAACGCGGAGATCGAGAAGCTACTCCGCTCTATGTTTTAGATCTTAATATGCTTTGGTGCCATTTACCAAAATCTGGCATTACAATTATTCTATCTATCTTTATATAAAAACCTTGAGCGACTTGATTTTAGACATTAAGATATCAAAATTGGCTCATAGACGACTAAAATTGCCCATTTTGACTACTTTTTTATGCCAGTTTTAGCTTGGAGATCTAGACTAAACTCATAAACTTGATACAAAATATAAAAATGCGAAATCACAAAACTTTATATATCGCTAAAAATGATTTTTATATAAAATAATTTTACGAAAAAAGGAGTTCGGCAGGTAAAAACCTGCCGAAAAGAAGGAGAAATCAGAATGCGTTAATAGTAACTTCACCAGCATTAACTGTTGTGTTAAGGTTGGCAATATTTACGCCCGATAGCTTAACGATAGTGTCGCCTGCGCCAAAGTCAGTATCGCCACCAGCAGCATTGTATACCAAGTATGTATCATTTAGATATGAATAAGCATATATCTTACCAGCTTGGTTGTTAGGACCATCAAAGAATCCGCCAAGTTTAGCCGCAAGAGCAAAGTTATCTTGTGCGTTTCCGTTGGCATTTAGAGTTACTTTTTCTATAGCAGTGGTACCGCCGGCAAATTTGATCTTATCACCTACATTGATCTTATCTATTGTCACAAGTCTAGTGTGAGACTCGTTGGCACTATCAAAACCTGCGCCTATAACCGAAGTACTAACATCGAATGTATCGTTCCCTGAACCGCTCTTAATGGTTATATTTTGACCTTTTGGATCTGCGTCGGCATGACCTGGGGTTAGGAAAGTTCCTGTCTTAATGGTATTATTGCCTTCGCCTGCATCAATTGAAATTTTTGCAGCTTTTTGATCACCCGCTAGAGTAATAGTATCATCTCCGTCGGTAGCCTTAATGTTCTCAATAACTTTACTTGCAGTATTTGTTATAGTGCCTTTCTCTACATTTTTTAAGCCACTAAAGTCAATTTTTGTTAGCTTTTCAGCATTGGTATCGTCAAACGTGTACTCGTCGGTAGCGT
>CAURMS010000082.1:0-6063 GCA_963526085.1 uncultured Campylobacter sp.
TCCCCACACCGAGCCCACCTGCATACCGCCGATGCTTTGCCAGGCCTCTTGACCTTTATAAATTTGCTCTTGCTCGACTATTATTTTGCCGTTTTTATCGGCGAAACTCACCACCGGCGGCGCTTCGCGGTAAACCTCTACGCCGTAATAGCCGAGTATCCCGAAGGCGATAGTAACGACTGCTACCAGCGCCCACCAATACTTCTTGTATTCACGCATACTTTGTCTCCTTTTGAAAAATTCGGATAAAGTTTATCCAAAATAAATTTGCGCAAAAATGATGTATATCAATAAAAGGATAAAATCTGTCCTTAAAATATTGCTTATTTTAAAAATGTATAATTACGAAAATATATTTTGGGGGATTTTATGCTTAAATTCGGGATTGTTTATAAATTTTGCCTGGTTTGCGCGCTGATCTTGGGGCTTAGTTTGCTCGCGTTTTCGGGGCTAAATTTTGCGCTCGGAAGGTACGGCGAGTTTTGGATGAGCGCGCATAAATTTGCGGGCTTTTCGGTCGTGCTCGCAGCCGTTTTGCATGTGATAAATCGCAAGAAAAAGCTCATCAAACTCGCAAACGAATTCATCGACGTCGTCACTCGCCGCAAAAATCCTAGCATGTGCAACATGGACCGCATCATCGCATCGCTCGAGCCATACACGATCGCTGAGATCTCGCAAAAGCTCGGCTTTGACGAGGCTGAGTTTTGCCGCACCTTGCGCGAAAACGGCGTTAAATTTAACGGTGCCGATCAAACCCTTCGCCAAATCGCTTTTTTAAACGACGAAAAGATATTTTTCGTGCTGGTTCTCATCGTCGAGGCGAAATTTGGCAAGAGATTTTGCGGCGAACTAAAATTTAAAGGCGCTAAATTTAACGGCGGCATAAAAGCAGCGTGAGCTCGGCGCGAGCGAGACGGAGGCTAAATTTATATTTTTGAAAGGGCTCAAATTTTAAAAATAACCGCAATTTTAATCATAACTTTTAACGTTTTACTTTTTGGCGGGATTATTTATTTGGACTATATTTTGGCGCAATCCTAGCAAGCTCAGCCGACGTCAACTCGTCGCAATAAAAGCGACTTCCGCCGCACTTGCAGATAGTGCCCATAAATGTTGCATACTGCCTAAACAACATTAGCTATTCACGCTTTATCGCACGACTTAAAAAGCAAAGGTTGCTTTAAAATAATTTTTGGGAGCAATTCGGCTCCCGAATTAATTTTTTAAAGTGGATTTTTTAAATACCAAATCTCGTAGAATTTTTCAATCGCAAATTTACGAGCTCTCTCCGCTTACAAATTTTATTTCAATTACAAGCTCGGCATGCTTATGGTCTATCATGTTTATTTTATAAATAGAGGCATCAAGTATCTTATCTGATTTATTATTTTCTAGCTCTTTTTCTATTTTTTTGGCTATTTTATCTTGCTCGTCTTTGCTATCGGTTTTAACTAAAAACGCCATATCGACTGGATTATTTTTGATGGTTTTAACGACTTTTTCACTTAATTCCTCAAGCGTTTTTGCCTCGTCGCTTCCGCAACCGACCAGCACGAATGCACCCAAAACCAATGAAAATAAAATCTTTTTCATTTTTTCTTCTGTTAATAAATTTGTATAAAATTTTATCGTTTTTTTTGTAAAGTCAAGCTTGCTTCATTTGAGCTGTAGATGGTTGCATTTGCTTGACAGAACCGATATCAATAACTTTGTCAAAAATAAATTTAAGCTCATCTTGGTGCGTGATCATCAGTACGCCAAGGTGCGGAAAGTCGCGTTTTAGCCCAGCTAAAAGCTCTTTTGCTAGTGCGCTATCAAGCGCCGAGGTCGCCTCGTCAAGCAGTAAAAACACGGGCTGCGTAAAATAAACCCTCGCAAATGCAAGTCTTTGCGCTTCGCCTCCGCTTAAAATCTTGCCCCAGTCTTTGATCTCGTCTAACTCTGGGATAAATTTCTCTAGTCGCACTCGTCGTAAGATCCCCTCAAAATCGGCGTCTGCGCTTTGTAAGTCGCTAGGATACGCGATAAGCTGCCTTAGGCTCATACGCGCTAAAAACGGCTTTTGCGGTACGCTCATTGTCCCGCGCGGCACGCAAACCTCACCCGAGCCGTGATCCCAGATGCCGGCGATATACCTAAACACGCTGCTTTTGCCCGTTCCGCTAGCGCCGCGCAGTAGCGTCCATTCGCCGCTTTTTACGTTTAAATTTAGCCCGCATACCAGCTTTTCGCCGCTTGGGGTAAAAATTTGCAAATTTGAGCATTTTAGCTCGTTTTGTTTGCTACTCTCGTCAAATTTAACGCTCTCAAATTTATCCTGCGTCAAATTTGCCACCGTTACTCGGGCGGAGTCGTTCACTCTGTCAAGGTTGCTGTTTTGTCCGTCAAATTTAGCGCCAAATTTGATCTTGGAGTCCGCTGCCTGCGCGATCTCGACGAATTTATACACGCGCTCCACACTCGCGGCCCACTCCATGATCTGTTTATAGTAGTCCATAAACCACGCAAAGCCGTCCTGCACGCTATAAAACGCCGAGCGTGCCCGCATCATGTCGCCAAACGTCATCGCCCGTGCGAAATAAAGCGGCAAACAGGCGAAAATGGGGATTAGATTTGTGATTTTTAAGTAGCTAGCCGAAAAGCACTCTAGGCGAAACTCGGCGTTCATGATGACGCGCCAGTTGCGCACCACCTCGCCAAAACTTGCTCTAAAGCGCGATTTTTCAGCGCCGGTGCCATTCATTAGCGCGACGGCTTCAGCGTTTTCGCGAGTGATTAGTAGATTTGCGCGGTAGTCGGCCTCGACCTGCTGTTTTTTGTAGTTTAGACGCTTTAGGCTACGGCCTATGAGGTGCGTGATTAGTGAGCTAGCGAGCGTATAAACGAGCGCGACGTAGACCAAAAAGCCTTCTATCGCGAACTCGCGACCAAATGCGCTAAAGTGCAGTACCTTTGATGCTTCCCAAAGAATAAATGTGAAAGCAAAAAGCTTGGAGAGGTTATAAACCATGGATTTTATGAGATTTACGCTTTTGTCGGCGAGCAGGAGGCTGTCCTCTGCGATACGCTGGTCCGGGTTATCAAAGCCCTCGGCGCCGGATAAGCGGTAGAAATTTGCGTTTTTTAGCCACAGATCTTCTATCTCTTCGCTTAGGCTCTCGCGCCACGAGATCACGAGTAGCTTTTTAAACCAGTTTCCGATCACGATAAAAAGCACGATAACGGCGGTATATATGAGAAATTCGCCCACAAGCGGGAGCATGAGATCTTTTTCAAATTTCTCGATCGCGTCGTAAAATTTTTTATCCCAAGCGTTCATTAGCGTTGCGACCTTGACGATGGCTAGGCTAGCCCCCAGTGTCACGGCCAGCATCGCCCACGCCACTAGCGAGCGCTTGCCCGTCCAAAACCAGCCCGCGATGATGAAAAATTTCTTTAAAATCTGCAAATTTAGCCTTTTTGTTTGGTTTTTGCGCTCTGCTACGAGCCGTAAATTTACGCTCCGATATTTTTATGCGGCGCAAATTTTAGCCCAAATTTGGCCTGCTTTGTCAAATTTAAAATGCGAAGCGTCATGTTTATTTACCGCTTCGAAAAAGCCGAAATTTACGCAAATTGGATCCCGCAAAGTTCTTTAATACGTATAGTTAAACGTCAGCGTAAAATTTCGCGGATCGCCGTAGAAGTTGTTCATGCCGGCGGTTCTGTTTTGTGTATTCATAAAATACTTTTTGTCGGTTATGTTTTTGACTGCGAGTCCGAGGCTGAAATTTTTGTTGAAAAAGTAGTTTACGTTCGCATCCCAAAGCGCGTAGGCTTTTTGCGTAGGCGCTACGTAGGCTACGTTTTGATAAAAGCCCGAAGTCGCGCTCTGCCATCTAACTCCGGTGCCAAAGCTCAGCTTTTGGCTGCTAGAAAACGGTATCTCGTAGCTGGTGTAAATTTTAAACAAATGCTTAGGTACGTAGGATTTTGCGTTCGCGCCTTTGTCGTAGTTTACGTTTGTAGAGGTCTTTTTCTCGCTTTTCATATAGACGCTTTTGTTAAACGTATAGCCCGCAAAAAGATTCCATCTATCTGTCAAAGCTCCTGAAATTTCAAGATCTAGCCCGCGGCTTCGCACCTTGCCCTCGGCGATGCTGTTGGCGGTATTTAACGGATCTTGGATGGCTCTGTTTTCTTGCACGACCTGAAATAGCGCGACCGCGGTGTTTAGCGCGCCGTCAAAGTACTCTGATTTTACGCCCGTTTCTACGTTGTAGCCTACGATCGGTTTTAGGATGTTTTTGTTCGCGTCCGTCGCACTTTGAGGTTTAAATATCTCTGCGTAGCTAACATACCAGCTGTGATTTTTAGCAAAATCCCAAGTAAGACCTGCATAAGGCGCGAAGTGATTTTTGGTGAGATCTAGCGTCTTTTTGCTCGTGTGGTTTTTGAGGTCGTCCCATTTTTTGTCGTATTTTACGCTGGTAAATCTGCCGCCTACTAGCAAGTGCCAATCATCCGTGAAGTTATATCTCGTGCCGATACCAAATGCTCGCTGGTAAATTTTAGTCGTGTATAGGTCGTCATCCGTTATCGTGCTACCGTTCCAGTTGGGCTCGGCTATCGCGGCGCCGTTCCAGTTATATAGCCCGATACCAAGCGAGCTTAGGCTGGCGTTTGGCGCCCATTTGTCGTGGCGTGTAAATTTCTCGCGAGAGAGCGAGCCGTTTACGAAAAACTCGTGCTTACGCCCGAAAAGCTCGTATTTGCCGTCCGCGCCGATTTGCAAATTTACCTCGTCCGATTCGTTGTCGTATTTTCTAAATCTCACGTTGTGCGTCGGTCTTGCGATCGCGACGTTATATGGGTTCGTGCCGCCCATCGCGCCGAATTTAAACATGCCTTCGCTTTTAGTGTAGTTTAGTTTGGCGTAGATTTTCGTATCGTCGCTAAGTTGATGCGAAAGCTCGGTAAAGGCGTTAAATTTCTCGTATTCGCTTTTATCCCAGTTTGAGCCGAAATAGCTTTTGCGGCTCAAATTTAAAAGATTGCCGCCAGCATCGCTAGCCGGTACGCCGTAGATATCGTAGACGCCGATCGTTCTTTGCCAGATGAGGCCTGTAGTTAGCATCGTTTTATCAGTGAGATCAAACTCAAACGTACTGCCCAGCGCCTCTCGGTGACCGTTTTTGTGGTTTTTAAACGAGCCTATTTTATTTAGGATTCCGATTAGCCTGCCGCGGATCGTGCCGTCTGTGTTTAGCGCGTTGGTTACGTCAAATGAGCCTCTGTAGTTGTTCCAGCTGCCCATACTTAGCCCTAGATTTATGCCAAGCTCGTCGCCGGGGCGTTTGCGGACTAGATTTACCGTGCCGCCGGGCTCGCCGTTACTCTGCGTAAGTCCCCCTACGCCGCGCAGTACCTCGACGCGGTCGTAAAACTCGAGATCCGTAAATTCTTTTGAAAATCCAAGCGTACCTTGAGCCGTGATAGATACCGAGGATGCGACGCCGTCTTCTTGGATGTTGTCGATGTTAAATCCTCTAGAGACGATGCGGTCGCGCCCGCTGTCGCGATAAAGCGTGATGCCGCTCGCGTAGTTCATCGCCGTATCGACGTCTTTTAAATTTAGGTCTTTGATGAGCTGATTTGAGACAACGGAGACTGATTGCGGAGTCTCGCGGATACTGAGATTTAGACCCGTGGCGGTGCTCATATTTCCCGTCGTATACGAGCCCGTACCCTCGGTTGTCGATAGATCGGCTTTACCGTATGCGGTGACCTCGCCGAGGTTTGCATCGACTGCGTAGAGCGAGCAAGCAAGGCACATAGATCAGCTTATAAATTTACATTGAGCATTCAAAATTTTCTCCTTAATATTGATAATGATTAGGCGAATTATATATAAAAAAATTTAAGAGAAAATAAAGAACAAACAGACGCTAAATCAGCAAAAATGCGGGTTAAATTTGAGCGGATAAATTTGGTATTTTAAGTGAAATTCGAATAAAAAGCGAAGGTAAATTTGGATCAAATTTAAAATTCAGCGAGCGCCATAAACCGCTCGCTAATTAA
>CAURMS010000083.1:0-5947 GCA_963526085.1 uncultured Campylobacter sp.
GCGTTTGGGAGCGCCTCTGTCAAAGCGCGAGGCGCAAAGCTCGAGCTCGCGAAAGTATACCTCGTCTATCTGCTCGACGTCTCGCAGGTGCGCGTAGAGTAGGCGCATAAACTGCTGCCACACGAGCAGTCGCTCGCGCGAGAGTAGCCAGCGGTAGCCTAAGTGTAGGACGCTGCGCAGGTGCGGGAGGAAGTTTTCGCTGCCTTCGAGCTCAAAGTCGATCTTGTAGCCTTGCAGGACGTTTGAGTGGCGCGCGCCGTAGAAGCGGTAGGATTTGACTAGCAGCGAGGGCGTGAGGATGTAGACGAGCATGTCCTCGTCGCGTACCTTTTGCGTGTGCAGGATGTATCCTTGCATGGTTAGAAAAATGTTTGGATTTTTTGGCGCAGGATGTCAGGCTCGGCGATGTGATTTATCTCGTCGCGAAAGGCGCTTGCGCCGTCTATGCCTTTGGAGTAGCGGTGTAGGTGCTTGCGAAATATCGCCGCTCCGTGCTCGCCGTAGTGCTCGATCATCGCGTCAAAATGCGCCAAGATGATCGCCTTTTTTGTCGTCACATCGATACTCTCGCCCGTCTTTATCTCGTGGAAAACCCATGGCTTGCCGATGCAGGCGCGTCCTATCATGAGCGCGTCGGCGTTGGTTAAATTTAGTACGTCGGCCGCATTTTCGGGCGAGATGTCGCCGTTTGCGATGACGGGGATGGTTACAGCTTCTTTGGCTCGGCCGATCGCGGCGTAGTCTACCGCTGCCGTGTAGCCGCCCGCTCTCGTGCGCCCGTGAAATGCGATGTAGTTCGCTCCGGCGTCCTGCGCGGCGAGGGCTAAAATTTCGGGTATTTTTTCATCAAAGCCCAGGCGCAGTTTGACGCTAGTCATTTGCTTATTTGAGGTTTTTTTGATGGTTTCTACGATGCGTTTTATATTTGAGATATCTTTTAGCAGAGCAGAGCCTGCGGACTGTTTGACGACCTTTGGCACTGGGCAACCGCAGTTTAGATCGATACCGTCGATGCCTTCGATACCGTTTAAAATTTCCACCGCTTTTTTGACGATGTCTGCGTCGCTACCCGCTATCTGCACGATATAGGGCGTTTCAAGCGGCGACTTTTTGAGCATCTCAAGCGTTTTGGTTCCTTCGTAAACCAGGGCGTTTGCGCTAATCATCTCGCTCACCGTCACGTCGCAACCAAACTGCTTGACCACGCTTCTAAGTGGCAGATCCGAAAAGCCCGCGAGCGGAGCTAGAAAAAGCGGCTTTTTTGAAAAATCTATCAGCAATGCGCGTACTTAAAAAATAGCTCTGTCGGGACGTTTTTGCCGTTTTGTCTGAGATATAGCAAGGTGCGGAAATTTTGGTATTCGCCTGCTTCAAGGCCTGCTAAAACCTCCTGCGCGCGCTCGATCATCTCAAACTCAAACAGCAGATAGACGTATGCTTCCTGCGCCTCTTGGCGTTCGTTTTTAAGGCGCTCGAAGATGCCAATGATAGCGTCCGGAGCGATTTTGCTTTTTAGCGTCGCGGCGCTGATACTAAAGCTATCTTTTGAAATTTTATCCGAATTTAACAGCTCCAAAATCTCGTCGTTGCTCAAATTTATCTCGTCTTTGGCAAAGCGGGCGATAAGGATCATGATCTCTTTTTCGTCCAGATCGGGAGCAAATTTTTTGATATCGGCGAGCGAGCCTAAATTTATTAGCTTTTTCCTTGCTTCGCGGACTATTTCGCCTTGATCGCCCATAGGTTTTTTAAGAGTTTCTAGATAGTATCCGTCCAAATTTGCTATTTTGTTTAGCTCGTTTTTGATAAAGAGCGGATTGTCCTTAGGTAGCTTAAATTTCTTTAGGTCGGCGACTTCGCCATTTTTGACCGTGCGCATTGTATCTAGGGCGTTTTGTAGCTCCTCGCCCTCGATATTTGCGTCTTTGTATCTATCCCACGGCGAGAGGATTCTAGCTATCTGGGATGGGATTTTATAAAAGTTCGTTTTAAAGTCTTTGTTCGTATCAAGGCCGAGTAAAATTTCTTTGCCTAGCTCTCTGTAAAATTTCTCATCGTGCGAAATTTTGCGTTTAAAGGCATAAAATTTAAACCCGTGATAGGCCATGTGAAGCACGCAAAATAGCGTCAAAATCGCAGGCGGCAGTATCATCCAGACGGCGACGGGTAAATTTAGCGCATACTCGGTGCCGTTGCCAAATAGGGTAAATTTAAGATGAAGCTCGTAAGAGCCGCCCTCAAAAAGATAAACGATCGCGCCGACTACGACCAGGTAAAGCACGGCGCAAGCTATAAAACGTTTGATTTGCATGGCGTACCCCTATTTTGCGGTTTTTTCCACTATCTCACGGCAGGTGATGCAGTATTTTGCGTGCGGTTTGACGCGCAGACGCGCCAGCCCGATCTCCTCCTCGCACATCTCGCAGATGCCGTAGGTTTTGTCGGCGATCTTTCGCAGCGAGACGTCGATCTCGGCTAGTTCTTGTCTTTGTTGAGCGCTGATTGATTGCTCGATGAGCTGATCGGCGTTTACGGAAGCGATATCAAACTCGTCGCTGACGCCGCTTTGGCGTAGTCCTGCCATCTCGTTTGACGAGTCTAAAATATTTTTAGTTATCTGTGCTCTTCGCTCCAGTAAAAGTGCCTTAAACTGCTCCAGGTCGCTTTTGCGCATTTTGTTCCTTTATTTGTGATATGGGTGGTTGGCGTTTATGCAAAGAGCTCTGAAAATCTGCTCGTGAAGCATAAGCTTTGCTATCTTGTGCGCCATCGTCATGCGGCTTAGGCTAACGACTGCATCTGTTTTTTGTTTAAAATTTTGACTAAGCCCGTAAGCTCCGCCGATAAAAAACGAAATTTGAGCCTTGTCCGAGATGAGTTTAGCAAACTCCTCGCTGTTAAATTCGCGACCCGCTTCGTCAAGCGCCACGCAAAAGCCGTTTAAATTTGGCTCATAAACCTCGTCGTACGCTTTTAACGCCTCGTCTCGCCCTTTGCTTTGGGCTTTGGCGATCTTGTCGTTAAAGATGACGACGTCTGAAATTTTGGCGAATTTCGACGACATCTTCGCGTACTCTTTGATCTCGTTTTCAAAATTTTCACGTTTTGACTTTTGGATGCAAAACACGGAAATTTCCAAATTTATTCCTCGTCGTCCAAATTTTGAGCGCTAGGCTGCTTAGCGGCGTAGGCCGGGTTGTTTGAGAGTAGCCTTATCATATCGCTCAAAAACTGCTTATGCTCTTTGCGCTCGACTATGGCGTCTATTAGACCGTGCTCTAGCAAAAACTCCGATCTTTGAAAGCCCTCAGGCAGATCGGCTCCGATGGTTTGTTTGATAACGCGCTGTCCGGCAAAGCCTATGAGAGCGCCGGGCTCTGCGATGATGACGTCGCCTAGCCAAGCAAAAGACGCGCTAACTCCGCCCATCGTAGGATCGGTTAAGACCGATATATAGGGTACCTTAGCCTCGTCAAGCAGCTTTAGCGCGGCAGAGGTCTTTGACATCTGCATCAGCGAAAACGTACTCTCCTGCATCCTCGCTCCGCCCGAAGCCGAGACGATGATGAGAGGCTGCTTTTTATCGAGTGATCTTTTTACGGCGCGCACGATCTTTTCGCCCTCGACCGAGCCTAAAGAGCCGCCCATAAAGCTAAAATCAAAAACCGCCAGCTGCACGTTCATACCGTCTATCTTGGCTTCGCCGCAGATCACGGCCGAGCTTCTGCCGGTCTTTTCCTCGTTTTCGCTTATGCGTTTTTTGTAGGATTTTTTATCGACGAATTTGATCGGATCGACGGGCTTTAGCTTGGTGTCAAGCTCGACGAAACTACCTTCGTCGCAGATCATCGCTATCCTCTTGTCGGCGGCTAATCTCATGTGAAAACCGCACTTTGGACAGACGTTAAAATTTGCCTCGACCTCTTTGTAATACATCAGCGAGTGACAGCTGTCGCATTTGACCCAGTGCGCCGGAGCCTCGCTAGGAGCGGATTGTTGCTTTCTCGTTTTGGAAAAAATATCTAAAAAGCTCATGATTCCTACTTTTTAAAAAATTTAGGGATTATAGCCAAAATTAGCTTATGTTTTGCTAGTCGGGTATTAAATTTACGCTGTGCGCTTTCAGGAGTAGGCGGGTAGAATCGCGTAAATTTGCACTGTCATTTTTATGTTTTTCGTAGAAATTTTAAATTTACGCGGAGGCGGTTTTAAAATTTGAAAGGTTAAATTTGAGAGATTTGACTGCGAGGCGTTTAAGCTTTGCGATATAAATTTAAAGCGCTCAAATTTGTAAAATTTGACTCAAATAAATTTAAACCTTTAAATTTGCGGCTTACCACTCGATATAGGTTTTTGCCTTTTTTATATTTGCGATTTTTATTTTTAAAATTTGACCTTCGCTCTCAAAGGAGATTTCATCGTCGTCGGCGGATATGATTTTGCCTTTTAGCTTTTTATTTTCGCCGTCTACTTCGGCTGAGATTTTAGCCAGTTCACCAACGCTTGATATAAAATGGCTCGGTTTTTCTAGCTTTCGTTCAAGTCCGGGTGAGCTAACCTCTAGCACGTAGTCTCCGCTAAGCGGCGGCTCGACGTCAAATATAGGCGAAAGCAAACGCGAAACCTTTTCGCAGTCGTCTAAATTTACGCCGCCTGGTTTTGCGATGTAGATCCTATAGATCGCTCTGCCGTTTTCGTTTGCAACCTCGACGTCATAGAGCTGCACGCCGCACTGCGAGATCAAATTTTCAAGATTTTGCATTTTTATTTAGATCCTCTGAGATTTTTTCAAACAAATCGTCCATGTGGTTTTGGTACTCTAGTCTGTCGTCAAATTTAAAGTGAAAATTTGGCGCCCTATACCAGCCCTCAGCCGCCATGCAGTGGTTTTGCAGGTGCTTTGATACGCGCTTTAGGCGGTCTAGTATATATGCCTGCTCGCGTTCGTCAAACATCATTTTATCAAGGTATACGAATGCGTCGTATCTGCCCTTTTTGCACTCGACGTCGGTTACGCAAAGCCCGCGTAAAAGCTCGTCCTCAAGCGTAGATAGAGCTTCGGGTAGTAGCTCTTTTAATATGCTTTGCGTGCGCAGGCGTTTTATTTCCGAGGGGTTCATAGGCTAGCTTGCTCCTCTACTTCTTTAAAGCTCTCGATGTAGTCGCCTTCTCTGATGTCGTTGTAACCGTCTATGCCCACGCCGCACTCAAAGCCGCGCGCGACCTCTCTTACGTCGTCTTTGAAGCGTTTTAGCGAGCTTACCGTACCCTCGTGTACGACCACGCCGTTTCTGATCAGGCGGATTTTCGCGCCGCGGTTTATCGTGCCTTCGGTTACCATGCAGCCTGCGATCGCGCCTACCTTAGGGACGTTGATGACTTGGCGTACTTGTGCTTGACCGAGCTGCTCCTCGTGGATGACAGGCGACATTAGGCCGCTTAGGATCGCTTTTACGTCGTCAAGTAGGTTATAGATGACGTTATAGGTTTTGATCTCGACGCCGCTTTCTTTGGCTTTTTCTTTCACTTCGCCCGTCGGCCTTATGTTAAAGCCTAAAATCACGGAGTTTTCGCTCGCTCTGGCTAACTCCACATCGCTTTGGGTAATGCCGCCCACGCCCGAGTGGATGATATTTACTTTTATCTCGTCGTTGCGAAGTTTTTCTAGGCTTGCCTTGATGGCTTCTAGCGAGCCGCCCACGTCGGCTTTTACGATGACAGGGAGCGATTTTAGCTCGCCCTCGGCGATCTTCTCGCTAAGCTCCTCTAGGCTTACTTTAGTAGTCTTGCTGAGCTCTTTTTGGCGTAGATATTCAGCTTTTTTCTGTGCGTATTCGCGAGCTTCTTTATCGGTTTTGACGCTTATTAGCGTTTCGCCGGCTTCCGGAATCTCGCTAAGACCCATTATCACGCCGCATTCGCCCGGTTTTATCTCTTTTAAAATTTT
>CAURMS010000084.1:0-5892 GCA_963526085.1 uncultured Campylobacter sp.
TCACACGCGTTGTCGCCGATATGTATTTTAAATTTATAAAAGTCCTAAAGCCGACTTGCTTCGTCTTTTGCTACGAAAAAGATATCATCGCAAACCCCGACGCCGCGACTGGTATCGAGGTCGTTAGCGTCGAGGATATCCGCTGGAAGCGTCGCGACATCAAGTCCATCTCGCTTTTAGCTCAGTGCTATGCAAAAGAACAAGCCGTAAAAGCCGGCGCATACGAGGGTTTCATGGTTGAAAACGGCTTTGTAACCGAGGCGACTAGCTCGTCTGCTTTTATCATAAAAGATAACGTCCTGATAACTAAGCCGCTTTCAAATGAGATTTTGCCTGGTATCCGCCGCAAGGTGATTTTAGGTTTTGCCGAAAAGGCGGGGCTGGAGATCAGGCAGCGACCGTTTACGATGCAGGACGTTTACGATGCCGACGAGGTATTTATCTCGGCTGCGACGCTGCCGATACTGCCCGTCGTCAAGGCCGACGGCAAGCCGATAAGCGGCGGCAAAGTCGGTAAATACGTGCCTATGCTAAGGCAAATGTATATAGATAGAATCAAAAAAGAGGCTGGGCTTTAGGCTAAATTTGACGTTTAAGCCTGCCTTGTGTTTTGTATGGTGCGGCTTAAAATTTGCTAAATTTGGCGACTAGCTCGCAAAAAGTTTTGGCAAATTGGGTCGTCAAATTTGACACGATGTGTGTTAAATTTAAGCCCAAATTCGTCAAATTTGGCTTAACCAATCGGCAGTAAATTTGCCGTCCGAAGCATTAGTAAATTTGAGTCAAAAACGCCTACCTGCAATCAAATTTCGGAACTAACGATGAAAAATAAACCCAAAATTTTAATCAGCGCCTGTTTGCTTGGCGAAAACTGCAAATATAACGGCGGCAATAACGCAGACGCGATTTGCGCTGGCGAACTTGCCAAACTTAGGCAAATTTACGAGCTCATCGCCGTTTGTCCGGAGTATCTGGGCGGATTAATGACCCCGCGCGAACCTGCCGAAATTTGCGCAAACGGACGAGTAATAACTAAATTTAGCGGTCGCGACGTGACGGCCGAGTTTATTTCCGGCGCTCAAATTTGCGCCGATATTGCCCGCGAAAACGGCTGTAAAATCGCGGTTTTAAAAGAGCGAAGCCCAAGCTGCGGAAGCGGTGAAATTTATGACGGAAGCTTTACCGGGCGGATCGTTAGCGGCGACGGACTAACCGCAGCGGCGCTAAAAAAACTTGGCGTTCGGGTAGTTGGCGAGAGTGCGCTTGCAGAGCTAAATTTGGAAAAAGAAGCAGAAAATGGCCGAGTGGATAAATGTTAAAGACATAGCGGACGGAGCGAAATTTTACGCCGGGGCGGCGATAACAATAATACCCACGCCATGCGGGCTGGTAGAGGGAAATTTTATCCCCGAAAACGGGCTTGTTTACCTTATCTCGGACAACGCTTCGGACAAGAGCTATTTTAACTGCGTCTGCCTAAGCGCAGGCAAAGAAGGCAACGTGATCTGCCGCCCCTGGCGAGATGGCAACTGCGTACTTGGAAGCGAGATCAAGCGGATGTTTGAGAGTGAGCTGCAAGAGGCATTTATAAGTAAAAGATTCACAGTCGCGGTAACATAGGGCGGAAAATTAAGTAGCTAGAATCAGGTTGATGGCGAGCGGCACAAATATCCTTATAAATTTGAATATATAAAATTTCTAGCGCTACTTTGAAAAAATTACCGCTTGAAATTTAAAAAATCTCAAATTCGGCAAATTTACTTAAACTAAAAATCTGCACGCGGGTTACCGTACGACTAACATTAAATTTAAAATTTGCAAGCTGCTTACCGCTTTGATTAGAACTCAAATTTTAACGGGCGACAAAAACGGCGACGTCTCCATTTGCAGAAAAGTAACGATAAATTTGAGCCAAATTTCACCCAAATTTATCGTTAAAATCTCCGTCAAATTTATCTTAGATGTCCAAACTCCGGCCTATACTCAAAGTGCATCGTGTCAAAGCTAACCCAGCGCCCGCCCCAGATGAAGCCGTGCTTTTCAAAGACGCGCACGATCTCTTCGGGGATTTGATTGTGGTAGCGGCCGTCCTTGCTCCAGCGCCAGTAGTCGCTTTTGTCGGTGTTTATGTCAATTGCGATGCCGTAGGAGTGGGAGCTCTTTCGCTTTGTGCCCTCGATCACGCGCCAGTTAAACGTACCTGATGGATTATCGAGAAATTTTAGCAGCTCCGGCTTTTGCAGGGCCAGCGCGTCAAGCTCGTTTGAAACGGCTTGTAAAGCAGCTGCCGCGCCGTTTTTGGAGTTAAATTTAAACGTCTTGCCACCATGATTTTTTAGCCAAACGACGTCCGTTAAATTTGCCTTTACTTCTGCCTCATTCGCGCCGTAAATTTTATCCAAAAGCTCGTAATTTCGGTATCTGCCAGCGTCATTGCTAGGTAGTGCTAGAGGCTTAAATAGCGGATAAGGCTGCGCAAAAGTATCCTCGACGTCGGCAAGATTTAGCAGGTGCGCCGTGTCCTTTGCCTCGCCGTCGTCAAATTTGATCTTAGTGCCGTCTGAAAAAATCACCTCGTTGCCGACTATTTTCACGCCGTAAGCTTTTTCGATCGCCGATTGTTTTGCGCGCTGAGCCTCTTCGCCGCTAGCTATTTCAAAGGTGTTCATGGAGTTTATCCGCGAAACTAGCAGGCGTTTTGGATCGATATCGGAGACGTCCGAGCCGATTTTTAGCGTCGTGATCGCCACGCCGCCGATCATGGCCCTGCCATTATCTTTCGTGCGGATACCCCATACGTCGTGTACCGCAAGCGGTTCGTCTCCGCGCATGCCGGCGTAGAGCATGATGTGGCCGTTCATGTGAAATAGCGTTCTATACGGCACTGCCTGCGTTTTGATGACGCGTAGTTTTTCTTCCGCACTTAAATTTGCTAGACTCACGACCTTGCCGATTTGACCTTGCGCCTTTGAGTTTCGCGGTAGCCACACGCCAAAGCTGCCGAGAAAATCCTGTAAAAACAGCGAGCAGTCGCGCTTGCCGCCAAACCCGCCCCAGCCGTAGCTTTGACCAAGTAGCGATGATGCCAGCGTTCTTACGTTTTCGTCGCTAAATTTAAGCGGAAAGCGGCTCGCGTTTTGTTTTGAGATCTCGTAGTTTTTTAGCCCGTTTTGGGTCTGGATTTTGCCGTAAAATTTAAACTGATCCTCGCTTTGAAAGGGCAAAATCGCCCCTATGCGCCCGTAAAATAAAAAATTACCGTTTTTATCATATACGGGCTCTTCGTCTTTAATAACGCTTAGAAATTTAGAGTTTTTTAGCTCGCGCACGCCGTCCGCGCTTAAAATTTTGATTTCGGTCGATTTCACCCAGGCCCAGACGTTATCGCTACCGACGAATGCCCACGCTCCGTCGGCCGAAAAGTGCGAAACATAAAGCGGATAGCCGATCGAGATAAACGAGAGCTGTGCATAGTCAAACGGCAGCCCTTCGCCCGCGCGCACAGGATTATACAGCACGGCTTCGTCGGTCGGCAGATTTCGTAGACTCGCGTTTGCCGTCGTTATCGCAGGCAGCGAAACCAGGCCAAAGCTCTCCACGCTCGCGTTTTTGCGCACTTTTTCAAACCACTCGTTTGGGATTTTGCGCATATTTGAGAAATAATACTGCCTTTTTGACGTGTTTTTATAGTAATCTAGCGCCCAAAAAGCGTCTTTTGCGGTAGTTGAGGGTGCTTTTAGATCAAGCGAGTTAAAGCGTTTTTGTAGCAGTGTTTGGCCGCTACTTTGAGACTCAAAAGGCAATATCGGCAACGCATTTACATTTTGATCGACGTCAAATTTTAGATAGCTGATGTGGCCTAAATTTTCGTCCGCGCTCTCCTCGGGCATATCGTATGCCGACGCTGTATTGGCACCTTGATCGGGTAAATTTACCGCACTAGAGGCATCTTTTGACGATGCGCAACCGCCTAGCATTACTAACGCTACCGCCGTAGAAAGCATAAATTTATTAATTTTCAATCTTACTCCTTAAAAATAAGCTATAATTTTACAAAAAGTTAGGGAAATTTGTGCTAAATCAGCTCTTAGAAATATTAAAAAAATCAAATGTTTTTCTCACCGGGCGCGGCGGAGTAGGCAAAAGCCATCTCACGCAAGCTGTTATCAAGCACTATAAAAGCGAGCTAAAAAATGTCGTAGTGCTTGGCAGCACCGGCATCGCGGCGGTAAACGTCGGCGGAGTGAGCGTGCATAGTTTTTTTAAATTCGGCATTTGCTCAAACCTTGATGAGCTACGAGGCTATGACCGCAAACAGCGCGCAAGGCTTGACGAACTAAAAAATATGCTTGACGTCTGCGATCTCATCGTGATAGACGAGATCTCGATGATCAGCGCGGGGCTGATGGATATGATTTATTACCGCTTGATGAGCTCGCGATTCGTTGGACGTGTGATGCTCGTGGGCGACTTTTATCAGCTGCCGCCAGTGCGAAAAAACGGCGAAGACGGCAACTCGCTGTTTAAATTTCTTTATGCTTTTAACTCTAGCTCGTGGCATGAATTTGAGTTTAAAAATATCGAACTGGTCGTCTCAAAACGCACGAAGGATAAGAAATTTTACGGTATCTTATCTATGCTTCGCGTCGGGCGGCTGAGCCCTGAGGTGTTTGCCTATATAGAAAATTTACGTGTGCCAAGCGTGCAGGTAGATGACGATACGAGCGTGCTTTTTGGGCGTAACTACGAAGCGGACGAGCTAAATAACAAGATGCTTTCTAAACTACCCGCGCAGCTTGAAAGAGCCGAGGCGCTAGTTGAAATTTACGATGAAAATTTAAACGAAAACGCGCTGGATCGCTGGATCGCAAACCTATACGCGCCTGAAATTTTAAACATAAAAATCGGCGCGAAAGTTATATTTACCGTAAATAAATGGGGCGAGTACTATAACGGCGAGCGCGGACAGATAATGCAAATTTTAAAAGAAGGCGGCGAGATAAAAAGCGTCATCGTGCAAAAAGCTGACGGCGAGATCGTCGAGGTGGAGCGAGCTAGATTTGATATGAGCGAGTTCGTGATGGCGGGCGAGCATCTTGAGGAGCGCGCGAGGGCGTCTTTGACGCAGTTTCCGCTAAAGCTAGCCTACGCGATCACGATCCATAAATCCCAAGGCATGAGCATCGAAAATTTAGTCTGCGACCTAAATCATATCTTTGCCAACGGACAGCTCTACGTCGCGCTCTCGCGGGCGATCGATCCAAAAAAACTGAAGATATTTTACGGCAAAAGTCGGCCGTTTAGAGAGTATTTGCAAAGCGTCGTTAAAATAGACGAAGAGGTCGAGAAATTCTATCTTGAAAACAAATTTGAAAACATTAAGGAAGACGTATGAAAAAGATTTTTGCGCTGGCTTTTGCCGCGGTTATGGCCTTTGCCGAGACGCTAAATATCGACAACTTTGAAACCGATCTGTACTCCAGAGACGCTAAAAGCTCGATCAAAAAAGTAAGCGTGAGCCTGCGTCTAGAGGGGCGCGACGTCGCGGATAACGAAGCGTATGTGCTTGACGCGCTAAACGTTGTTATAGGCAGCTTTTACGTCGAGGATCTGCTAACGTCGCTGGGTAAGGAAAAATTTAAAGAAACTCTTGTTAAATACACTGCTAAAAAGCACTCCATAGATATCGACGAGGTGCTCATCATCTCGCTAAAAACCGTGCGCGAACCAAATATCGAAGAGCTACTTGAAGCGCTAAAAAATGTCAAAACCACGGGCTCTAAAAGATCGCAAAGAGAGCAAGTCGAGGATATATTGCGAGGAAATAAAAATCAGCTAAAGCCGATGGATTTAAATCAGATAGATGATTTTGGTAAGGATTTTGGCGAGCAG
>CAURMS010000085.1:0-5848 GCA_963526085.1 uncultured Campylobacter sp.
CATGGCTAGCGTTTTAGCGCAGTTTATGTCGCCCTCGTAAATTTCGCCCGAAAATCCGAGCAAATTTTTAAAATGCCCGAAGCTTTTTAAGTTACCGTTGCTAAATTTCTCGTCGCTTCTAAATTTATCCACGGCGAGCACTTCTACGTCTTTTAAATTTTCGTCAAAATAATGCGCCAAATTTGAGCCGATGAAGCCCGCCGCGCCCGTGATTACGACTCTTTTTATATCTTTCATATTTTTCCTTCTTTTTTTAAAAACTCTAGCGCCTCAGCCACGCTTTTTAGCCGGTCGTCCAGCTTTAAATTTACCCCGACGCCGGCACTCTGCCCCGCCTGCACGTCGCTATCCTTGTCGCCTATCATGATTGAGCGCGCAAGGTCTATATTTAGCTCGCTTGCGGCCTTTAGCAGCATGCCTGGCTTTGGTTTACGGCAAAGGCAATCAGCTTCCGGCGCGTGCGGACAAAAGTAAATTTTCTCTATCTTTACACCCTCTTTTTCAAACTCGCCCAGCATAAATTTGCAAAGCTCATCAAACTGCTCCAGCGTGTAGTAGCCTCGACCGATGCCCGATTGATTCGTCACCACAACTAGCGCGTAGCCGGCCTTGGCAAACTCCCTCAAAGCAGCAAAAATGCCCTCTTTAAAAACGAAGTCCTCGCGCTTGTAAACATAGCCCGCATCCTCGTTTATCACGCCGTCGCGATCAAGAAAAAGCGCCTTTTTGGACGCCGTTTTAAACCCTTTTTTATCCATGCCTAAAATTATACAAAAAAAATCTAAATTTAACCGAAAATCGCCGCCCGCGCCGCGATATAAACTAATGTAAAAAAATAATGTAAAATTTAGCTTTTAAGACTATAATACGCCTACAATTTTATCAAAAAGGATTGAAAATGAAAAAGCTTATCATTGTTTCAGGTGCAGCCGCATTGCTAGCAGGCAGCCTATTTGCCGCTGACGGCGCGACTCTTTACAAAAAATGCGCAGCCTGTCACGGACCGAAAGCGGAAAAAGTGTATCTAAACAAAGTTCCTGCGCTTAACACGCTTTCAAAAGAAGAGATCGCCGAGAGCCTAAAAGGCTATAAAGCAGGCACTCTAGATAAATTTAAAAGCGCAGCTATGATGAAACCTATCGCAAAACCTCTTAGCGACGATGACATCGCGGCTCTATCAGAGTACATCCCTACTCTAAAATAACCCTTTTCGGCGGAGTTTTTCCGCCGATTTTTCTCTACTTTTTATTTCGCGCTTCATTTTAGTAACTTTTTTATAAAATTTCTTTTCTTTTAAGCTTTTAGGGCTATAATCTCGTCTAAATTTCTATCAAAAAGGACGAAAAATGAAAATATATTGCATCGCTACCGCCGTTTTGGCGCTAAATTTATCTCTGCTTGCGGCCGACGGCGCAGCTATTTACAAAAAATGCTCAGCCTGTCACGGCGAAAAAGCGGACGCAAAATACGCAAACAAAGTGCCTGCGCTAACTAGCATCAGCAAAGAAGACCGCATAAAAGCGCTACAAAGCTACAAAGACGGCTCAAACAACGCCTTTGGCATGGGCAAAGTCATGCATCTACACGCTAAAAACCTAAGCGATGAGGATATGGCGGCGGTTAGCGAGTATATCGATAG
Organism: uncultured Campylobacter sp.; assembly: GCA_963526085.1. GTDB lineage: Bacteria > Campylobacterota > Campylobacteria > Campylobacterales > Campylobacteraceae > Campylobacter_A. The sequence continues at coordinate 1,640 of CAURMS010000085.1, forward strand.
CTTGAAATAATACCTGCGATTTTAACATAAAAAAATATCGGCGGTCGACGAGATGAACTACGAAGCGACCGCGTCAATCTTGCACATAGACTTTACTCGTTCGCAATGCTTAAATCATACTTTGAGCGCGGCGATTTCGAGCAAAATTATTATATACGCCAGCGCCGACTAGCTAAAAACCGGGCTGGCGGCTTCACTTAAAATCACGAGCTTGTAACTACAGGCGGCAAAACTAAATTTGATACTCGTTAGGACTTAGCTCTCCTCGCAAAAGCTTGCCAAAGCGCGCGGCTGCGGCATCTACGGCATCGTCGCCAAACTCGCCGGGCTCAAACCCGCTGCTGATAAACGGCACGGCAAAGTCCATCCCGCAGTAGTTTGCCGCAATCTTAAGCGGCGTTAAAATTTCATCCAGGCTAAAGCCGATCGCGCCCTGTTTAGAGTACTCTCCAAGCGGGGTGCTGACGCTTAGCGCAAGCTGCAAGACCTTGCCCTTAAGCGCGCCGGAACCCACCAGCTCGTGCGAAAAGACGATGTCGATATAGGCTTTTAGCATAGGCGGCACGTTTAGCCAGTACATCGGGTACAAAAATACAATGCGCTCGGCAGCCGCTAACGCGTCTTGCTCTGAGCTGGCGTCTATGCGTGCGATATCTAAGCCGTAAAGCCCCTCCAAATGGCGCACTTCGATGTCCGTAGCAGCCTTTGCTACCTGCGATAAAGCTTTGTTTACGCGAGATGCGGCGAGATTTGGGTGCGATAAGATAACTAGCGTTTTCATGTTGTTTCCTTTGTTTAAATTTGCGGAATCATATCGTTAAAAAGCTAAAAGTAGATTAAAAATGCTTGCCAGAGCGAAGCTTTTACAAGCAAGAAAGCAAAAAATTATTAGGACTAAGCCACGCCCGCTAGGTGATTGCAGCGATTAAATTTAAACGGCTCCGGACCGCCTAAACTCCAAGCAGGCGGCATACCCAGCGGGTGCGTCAAGCGGCAATCTTGATTTGATTGCGAGGCATCGCTAGAGCGAGTAAATTTAGCCGACGAGAGGCTAAATTTGCCGGCGACGCGCTTGCCGGCAAAGGATAGCCGATTTTTTACGCCGTTAGCTTACGCTTGCGCGCTTTTATTATTTTGCACGGTAAATTTGCCGTCCAAGACGCCAAAATCTCACGCTTAATTTTTGTCCGTCATTATGCCGTAGTTAGTCGAAATTTAACGATGAATTTAACCGCAAAGGATTAAATTTACGGTCCAAATTTTGACTCCAAACACTCGTCGTCAAATTTAAAACGCAAATATCGCCCACTCTCAAAATCAAATTTCGCGGCAAATTTTACGACCCAAAATAACCGAATTTTCGCGGCAAAGACGAGCTGGACGAGGGCGCAAATTTACCTCAATCCGGCGGCTTATATCCCTTTTCTTTACGGCGAAGCTCTAGCTCATAAGCGTCGTTTAGCGCGTCTTCGTCGTCAAATTTCGTCCCGTCCAAAAACTTTCGCTCGTCGTCAAACTGCCTTGTCTTTAGCCCCCACAGCAGCGCCGCCAGCCCGCACGCGCCCAGCAGCGTCGAGACGCCGATCATCATAGCCACGACCGCCCCGCTCATCGCTCGCTCCTAGCCCGCAGCGCATTTAGCACGACCGCGACCGAGCTTAGCGACATCGATAGCGCGGCTACTGCAGGCGCTACGTAGCCGGCCATCGCCAGCGGTATCGTCACGGCGTTATAAACGAGCGAAAAGGCCAAATTTTGCCGCACGATGCGGTAGGTTTTACGAGCGAGTGCCACGGTAGCCGCGAGCGAGGCGGGGTCATCTCTCATTAGTACGACGTCGCTTTTTGCGATACTCACGGCCGCTCCGCTACCCATGCACACAGCCACGCTTGAGAGCGCGAGCGCGGCGGCGTCGTTGATCCCGTCGCCCGCCATCAGCACGTTTCGCCCCTGATTCGACAACTGCTCCACGTATGCGGCCTTATCGGTAGGCAGCGCGTTTGCGACCGTTTCGTCGATGCCTAGCCCCTCTGCCACGCGCTTTGCGGCGTGTTCGTTATCGCCCGTTAGCATCGCTACGCGCATGCCGGCGTTTTTTAGCGCAGCTACGCACTCTTTTGCGCCATCTTTTAGGCTCTCTTCTAGCTCAAATACAGCTAAAACCTCACCATCCACGGCGAAAAAATAGCTAGTGCCGCGCACCGCTTCGCTGTTATAAAGCCCTAGCTCGCGCATAAATTTCTCGCTCCCGCCGGCTAGATTTATGTCGCCAAATTTAGCCATTACTCCGCGCGCTGCGATATTTTCAAAGCCGCTTAACTCTAAAAGTTTTAAATCACTAAAATTTGCGCGCAGGTACTCGCCCACGGCGCGGCTAACGGGATGATCCGAGCCGTTAACCAGCGAAAAAAGCGCGCTTGCGTCAAATTTGTCCGCGTGCGTAAATTTACTCACGCTAAGCCGCCCCGAGGTGAGCGTGCCGGTCTTGTCAAACACGGCCATGTCGCATTTGGCGAGGCTTTCGATGATGCGCGCCTCTTTAAAAAGTATCCCGCGCCTAAAGCCCGCCCCAAGCGCGACGAGCGTGCTAACGGGCGTCGCAAGTCCTAGCGCGCAGGGACACGAGATCACCACGACCGAGATCGCTACGATGAGCGCGGCGGAGAGCTCGCCAGTGCGCCAGAACCAAAACGCAAACGTCGCTAGCGCCAGCGCCGTGATAGCGGCCGAAAATCTCGCCGCGATGGCGTCTGCGAGCGCCTGAATACGCGGCTTTTTGGCTGCGGCGGTTTCTAGCAGATTTATGATACGCGCTAGCACCGACTCGCTAAACACGGCGCCGACCTCATAAACCAGCGTGCCGTCTACGCACACAGAGCCGCTTTTTATCTCGTTTTCGCCATCTTTTGCGCTCAACTACGCAGGCACGCTCACGCCACTAAGGCTAGAGAGATCAAAGCTCGCCGCGCCGCTTACGACGATGCCGTCAAGTAGCACGCGCTCGCCCGCTCTCACGACCACGAGTTCGCCCACCCTCACCTCCTGCGCGCTTTTTAGCGTTATCTCGTCGCCGTTTTTGACGCTAACGGAGTTTAAATTTAACGAGTTTAGGTTATCAAGCGTGTCGGCGGCCTTTTTCTTGCTTAAAATTTCTAGATATTTGCCGATAAATACGAAAGTGATTATCATCGCAACCGAATCAAAATACACCTCACCGCGACGCGAAAACATCGCGTAGATCGAGAAAATGTAAGCCGCAAGCGTGCCCATGACGATGAGGCTATCCATGTTTTGCGTTTTGTTTTTTAGCGCGCTCCAAGCACCCCTAAAAAACCCGCTTCCCGTGTAAAAAAGCACCGGCGTAGCGAGGATAAATTCGGCGAAATTTATGATAGAGCGCACATCCTGGCGCATACCAGTGAAGTAGCCGCCGTACTGCGCGACGGCCAGCCACATGATGTTCATCGTGCAAAATACCCCGACAAGCAGCCTCGCGTAAAATTCGCGCCTCTGCCCCGCGAGCCTATGCTCCTGAGCCTGCGCGTCGTATGGGTAGGGTTCAAAGCCGATAGAGCGGATGAGAGCGAAAATTTGAGCTAAATTTATCTCGTTTTCGTCCCAGACGATGAGGGCTTTGTTATTAACTGAATTTATATCTACCTCTAAAATTCCCTTTTGCGCAAATAAAACCTTCTCGTTTAGCCAGATACAAGCCGAGCAGTGGATACCCTCGATGATGAGCGAGATTTTGTTAAATCCATTCTCGTTTTTGACGTAGTTTTGATAAATAGCCGCGAGGTCCTCTTGCGACTTTTGCGCCGTATTTTTTGCGTCCCGAGCCGGATTTAGCGTAGTTTTACCAAGCCTTTCGTAAAACTCGCCAAGCCCGCTTGCGCTAAGTATCTCGTAAATTCCCGCGCACCCCTCGCAGCAAAACAGCTCTCCGCCGCGCTCTATCAGCACCTCGCGCTCAAATTCGCCCCTGCAATGCGCGCACTTAAATTTGCCCATTGGTTATTTTTTTCTTTCGTTTTAAGATTTTAGATTATACGAAAAAATTCTAAAGCCTCGCTTGATTTTGCAAGCTTTGGCGTGGATTTAGCTTGCGTCCGAATTTAACAGCAAATTTGAAAGATTTTGCTCGCGTCAAAATACCCCCATAAATTTGATCAGATTTAGGCAAAACCCGCACCTTGAAAACGCCGGCAA
>CAURMS010000086.1:0-5844 GCA_963526085.1 uncultured Campylobacter sp.
GAGAAGCTGCGCTAAAAGGCATCGAGGTGAAATAAGAGCAGCTGCTGGAACTTGCTAACGCAAGAGCTCAGGCTATCAAAGCAGCCCTAGCGCAGGCGGGACTGACAGAGGATAGGATGATCGTTAAAAAGCCTGAAAAAACGGACGTCAAGCAGGGCGAATACTCAAGCGTGATGATGGGCGTGGCGGATTAAATTTTCGTGATTGCGGCTTTTGCTGTATTGCTTCGCGTGGCCGCGGGTGTTTATTTCATCCGTGCCCGCACATTTTTTGTTTGCCTTGCTTACGCCAAAAGCATCTTGCGGATAAATTTGCAAATTTGACTCACCCAGACCCGCACTGCGAAAATGCTAAATTTGATTTAGTCAAATTTGACGCCAAGCTCTAGCGAGGCTCAAATTTCGCATTTTCAGGGTTGCAGTTTTTAAGGCCAAATTTGACGCGAGATAAATTCGCTATATTTTAAAACTAGTGATAAAATTTGACTCAAAAATAGCTCTGTTAAAGCAGTCGGCGCCGTATAATTTTTAAAAAGATTATTTCGTCGGCAGCCCGAGTTAGCGCGTCAAAAGCTCAAATTTGAGCCTACAAAAGATAAAATTTGTCCGCAAAAATCTACGAATTTAAGTTTTAGTTCGGTAAAATTGAGCAAAAATTTCACAAAGGCAAATCGTTATGAGAGGTTACAAAATCTTTTCGGGCACCGCAAACGTAGAGTTTTCAAAGAAAATTTCGCATTATTTATCGCTTCCGCTCAGCGAAGCCACGATCAAGCGCTTTAGCGACGGCGAGATCAGCGTGCAGATCGGCGAGAGCGTACGAGGTAAGGATATTTTTATCATCCAGCCTACCTGCGCGCCCGCAAACGTAAATTTGATGGAGCTTTTGATCCTAACCGACGCGCTTAAGCGCAGCTCGGCTAGCTCGATAACGGCGGTGGTGCCGTATTTCGGCTACGCGCGCCAAGACCGTAAGGCCGCTCCTCGCGTGCCTATCACGGCAAAACTCGTGGCAAACATGATGCAAACGGCGGGCATCGACCGTGTCGTCACGATCGACCTTCATGCGGGCCAAATTCAGGGCTTTTTCGACATCCCGGTCGATAACCTCTACGGCTCGATCATCTTTAACGACCACATCAAAAACAAAAATCTCAAAAATCCTATCATTGCTAGCCCCGATATCGGCGGCGTCGCACGCGCTAGAAGCGTCGCAAAAGCCCTAAATCTGGATATCGTCATCGTCGATAAACGCCGCGAAAAAGCTAACGAGAGCGAAGTAATGAACGTGATCGGCGACGTGGCGGGCAAGGACGTGATCCTGGTCGATGACATGATCGATACGGGCGGCACGATAGTAAAGGCGGCTAAAGTCTTTAAAGAGCGCGGCGCAACTTCGGTTATGGCGTGCTGCACGCATGCGGTGCTTTCTGGCAAAGCCTACGAAAACCTCGCAGATAGCGCGCTAGACGAGCTGGTAGTAACCGACACTATACCGCTTCGCGAGGAAAACGAAAAGATAAAAGTGCTCAGCGTTGCGCCGATTTTTGGCGAAGTGATCAGGCGCGTGTATCACAACGAAAGCGTAAATTCGCTATTTGATTGATTTTAGGCGGTGCTTCGGCCGTTATTTTGATAAAATTTACCCCTTGGCGGCGTATGCGGTAAGCGTGCGCCGTTTTTAAATTTATACTTATCCTTTGAAGCATCAAATTTAACTCCCGATTTACAACCCGAAAATTCAAATCAATTTTGGTTTATGCCGTAAAGATGCGGGTCATGCCGATCAAATTTGACCGCGTCAAATTTACCCGAAAAAGCTAGAAATTAAACGTAACTTTTCACGTTTTTTTCACGGAGTGAAAAGTGAAATAATTTATATTATTTTGGTTAATTTTGTAATCTTAAATTTAATCCCAAAAGCCTATAAAATCGGCATTTGTCGCTAAAATAGAACTTAAATTTATATAGCTTTAAATTTGGGGAAATTTTGAAATAAAACTTAATGAGAAAGGTAAAATTTAAAAGTTATTCACATGCGTCGGAGTGGTAAAATTTGAAGTGAAATTTAAAAAAGCGAGCCGAGAAACCAGGCTCGCAAAAAGCCTCAGTGCTCGCCCTTGTGCAGAAAATAAAGCCCCAAGCAAAGCGCCAAAATCGAGGCCGCAAGGTAGGTCATCTCAAGCGGGGTGGTGAAATTTGCGTGCAAAACGCGCTGGAAAAAGTTAACGATAAGCACCATAATGATGACTTTGCCGAGTTTATCTTTGAGCTCGTCGAGCGAGTACACCTCGAGGACTTTGCTCTGTTTGGACTGCTTGAGTTCCTCGATCTCGGATATAAACAGCTCATAAATGCCGAAGCTAAAGATGTAAAGCACGAGCGCCATGAGGTAGAGGTCGATCGCGCCAAGCAAGCCAAAGACCACGGGCAGGAGCGTGAAGTTGTTGCTAAAGAGCAGAATTTTTTCAAAAGCTTTACGCATTAATTTCCTTTGTTTAAAAATAAAACGCGTATTTTATAATATTTTCCTTAAAGCTAGGGCGTTGATTTGGGTCGGCGCGTGCGGTTTGGGTTGTTTTTGTATGGGCTTAAATTTACGTTTCGCGCGGTTTATAAAGCTCGTTTTGGCGAGCGCGTCTATTTGACGGGCTCGCCAAATTTGAGTTCATTAAATTTGATCGCATAAATTTGGCGGCACATCCTGCTTTTGGCGGTTTGCGCCGTAAAGATGCGGGTAAATTTAAGCGTCAAATTTAAAAAGCTAGTAGAAAATTCGTATCGGTAAAAACTCGATTTTATATTTTAAAATAATCAAATTTAGCCGAATTTACGCCAAAACTAAAGCGCAAATTCGGCAAATTTAACAAAATGCGGGTTACTCCTGCATCTCTATCCATTTTTGCGCGATTCTTACGGCATTGGTCGCCGCTCCCACACGGATCTGGTCGGCGCTGCACCATAGATGCAGGACGTTTTTGCGGTAGTTATCCGTGCGGATGCGTCCGACGTAGGTCTCGTTGGTGTCGCTTGAGATGCTTGGCATCGGGTATTTTTTCGCGGCGGGCTCGTCCACGACTACGATGCTAGGCGCCTTGCGCAGGACTTCGCGAGCGGCCGCGGCGTCCACGTCTCTATCAAAATGAATCGTTATAGCCTCGGAGTGGCTGCGAAGTACCGGCACGCGCACGCAGGTCGCGCTCACTTCCATATTTTTGTGGAGGATTTTTTGGGTCTCGTTGACCATTTTCATCTCTTCTTTTGTGTAGTCGTTGTCTAAAAATACGTCGATGTGCGGGATGACGTTAAACGCTAGCTGGTGCGCGAAGACTTTCGGCTCGCACTCATCAAGCTTAAACTCGAAAAACTTTTGTAGCTGCGTGACTAGCTCCTCCATGCCCTCTTTGCCCGCACCCGAAGCCGCCTGATATGTCGAGACGTCCACGCGGTTGATGCCGTACGTATCGTCTAGCGGTTTTAAAATTTGCACCATTTGGATGGTCGAGCAGTTTGGGTTGGCGATGATGCCGCGGGTTTTCCACTGCGCGATGTCCTGCGGGTTGCACTCGGGTACGACTAGCGGCACGTCCGCGTCCATCCTAAAGTGGCTGGTGTTGTCGATGACGACGGCGCCGCTGGCGGCTGCAAATTTGGCGTATTTTTCGGATACCGATCCGCCCGCGCTAAAAAACGCTATGTCGATCTCGTGCTCGTCAAAAACGGTCTCGGTGAGCTCTACGACCTTGTGGCTTTTGCCTTTAAACTCTATTTGGGTGCCTGCGCTTTTCGCGCTTGCTAGCGGTAGTAGCTCGCCCACCGGGAAATCCACTTCCTCCATGACGCGGAAAAGCTCCTCTCCGACTGCGCCGGTTGCGCCTACGACGGCAACGTTAAATTTTCTCATTTTTGGCTCCTTTTTATTTTTGGCTTTTTATTTCTCGGTTGGCAAAGCCGCCCTGCGACAAACCACATCGGTTGGATCCCGTACTAAAGACTTGTCCGACTTTGCGGATCAAGTTTAGGTTTTATTTCTTGGTCGGCAAAGCGATCTTTTGGTTGGATGCCGCACTCCTAGCAACGTAGCCTCGTCGCAATCAGACGCAAACCAAAAGGTTGATTTGGTTTTTCAGCAGGAAATCGCATGCGCCTGTTTTTGCTAAATTTGCGTCCAAATTTTAAATTTGACCGGACCTTGCGGTTAAATTTAACTTCTTTTATATTCAAATTTACCGCCCAAATTTGACGAGTCGTACGTCGCATTTTCGGCGTCGCCGTCTCGGCCGTCTAAATTTAAAAATTTAAGCTAAAATCTTGCTTATTTTACTCGCGTGAAGCTTAAATTTAAGCTATTTTCTGCTGCGAGCTTGCAAAAAAAGATCGCCCGGTTGTATTTCCTCGCCTTCGCTAAGTATCGCTGCTCGCTGCACGACGGAGATAAGCTCGCGGATATTGCCGGGAAAATCGTAGTTTTCTAGCTCTTTTACCGCCGCTTCGGAAAAGCTTTTTGCGCCGAGGCTAAACTCCTCGCAGCTTTGCCTTAAAAAGCGTTCGGCTATAGGCAAGATCTCCTCTTTGCGCTCTCTTAGCGGTGGGATGGCGACCGGTACGGTGTTTAGGCGGTAGAACAGATCCTCTCTAAATTTACCCTCGCTAATCATCGCGGGCAGGTTCGCGTTCGTAGCGGATACGATACGAACGTCGATCTTGACGCTTTTTGTGGCGCCAAGGCGCGTGATCTCGCGCTCCTGGATCGCGCGCAGGAGCTTTGGCTGCAAATTTAGCGGCATCTCGCCGATCTCGTCTAAAAACAGCGTGCCGCCGCTTGCTAGCTCAAACTGCCCCTTTTTCATCGCCGAAGCGTCGGTAAAAGCCCCCTTTTCAAAGCCGAAAAGCTCGCTTTCTATCAAATTTTCTGGGATCGCGGCCATGTTTATCGCGATAAACGGGCCGTCCTTGCGCGGCGAGTTTTTGTGGATAAATTTGGCAAATAGCTCCTTGCCCACGCCGCTCTCGCCCATTAGCATCGCCGAGGCGTCCGTTTTTGCGACGCGAGAGGCTAAATTTAGCGCGTTAGCAAGCGCCGGCGAGCTAGCGACGAAATCGGTCGAATCAGCCTGTAAATTTGACCCGCTTTGCGCAGCTTTTAGGCTCGCAGCTGGTAGTTTACGGCGTAAAATTTCGACCCTTTTTATCGCCTCATACAGTGTTTGTGCGTCAAATGGCTTCGTAAGAAAATCCTTGACGCCAAGGCGCACGCTCTCGATGGCTTTGTTTAGCGTCGCGTTGCCCGTCATTATGATGACGTCAAATTTGCCATCCAGGCGCTTGATGAACTCCAGTCCGTCCATCTGAGGCATGTTGATATCGGTGATGATGAGATCGACGTCCTCGCCCATTTTTTTAAGCGCCTCGACCGCGCTTTTATAGCTTTTGATTTTTAGATCGTCGTATTCGCCAAGCGCGATCTCTAGGGACTTGCGCATATTTATGTCGTCTTCTACTATTACGATATTCATCTTTTACTCTTTGTTTTTAAATACGCTTATGATAGCCGAAGAGGGCTTAAATTTCACCGTAAAACGTACGGGAAACAGCGTGAGATCGGTTGTGGAGTTCATATTTTTGTTGCGTTGGACGAAGCGATCTTCGACCTTAAATTTGTAAGGCAAAAAGCACTCGAAAAGCTCGTTTTTATGTAAATTTAAGAACCCTAGCGAGCTTTGCGCGGGCTGCTTTGGGGCGTCTATTTCGCATAGATACTCATACTCTAGCTCGCTTAGAACCATCGCTTTTGAAAGCGCGATATCGTCGTAAACGACGGTGTGATTTTTAGTAGAGATTTTGG
>CAURMS010000087.1:0-5825 GCA_963526085.1 uncultured Campylobacter sp.
TTGCGTGGCTGTTTTTACGCGGCAAGTGCGCGTTTTGCGGCGAAAAAATCAGCTGTCAGTATCCTCTAGTTGAGCTTGCTAGCGGCCTGCTTTGCGTACTTACGTATTGCGTTGAGATGCACGGACTTGAGCCTTTTACGGACGGCTTTTACGCCGCTATTTTCAAGGCGGCGATGCTTGGTATCTGCTTTATCTTGCTGCTAGCGCTTAGCCTGATCGACTTTCGCTACAAAGCCGTTCCGGATCCGTTACTTTTTGCCAGCGTCGCATTTTCGCTACTTTACGGCTTTAATCTACCCGCCTCTTTTGACTCGGAGGGGCTTTTATTTGCATTTGATTCGTTTATAAACGCTGCGATTTTTATGTTTGCATTTTGGCTACTTCGCGCGGTCGTCAGTCTGGCACTTAAGCGCGAAGCCATGGGCTCTGCGGACATCTTTATAGCAGGCGTTATGGGTGCGATCTTGGGTATCAAGCTTGGTCTCATGGCGATCTACGTCTCGGCGCTACTGACGCTACCTGTATATCTCATCGTGCGAAAACGCGGATACGAGCTGCCTTTTGTGCCGTTTTTGAGCCTTGCTACGCTCATCGTTTACGCGTTTAAGGAGCAGTTTATCTACATATTGGGACTGATTTATGGATAGGACGGCGCGCTATCTCTTATCAAACTTTCTAGGCACGTTCGCATCGCTATTTGCGACGCTTTTTCTCATCATGTCGATCGTGTTTTTCATCCAGATCGCGCGTATCACCTCATATATCGAGATCACCTTTATAGAGCTTTTTAAACTTTATATGTTTATGTTGCCTAGAGTACTGCTTTTTACCGTTCCTATCGCGTTTTTCGCATCACTTGCGCTCATGTTTTTCAGACTTTCGCGCGAGAACGAGAGCATCGTGCTTTTTACTCTCGGATATTCACCCGTTAAGATTGCTAAATTTTTCCTCATCGTTAGCGGCGCGGTCTCAATCTTTCTCATCGTCACCGCGATAGTACTGATCCCCACGGCTGCGGAGCTAAACTCAAATTTCGTCTCGTACAAAAAAACCGTCGCCAAGCTAAATTTGAAAACCACCGAATTCGGGCAAAAATTTTCCGACTGGATGGTCTTTATCCAAAATGAAAAAAGCGACGAAAACGGCACTCTTTACGAGGGCGTGACGCTTTATTCGCCAAAAGAAGGCGCGCACCGATTCGTCCTTGCTAAAAATGCTCGCCTAACTAACAACAACGCCGTGCTTGAGTTTACGCTATCAGAGGGTAAAATTTACGACATGAGAGACGCCTCGTGGCACAAAACGGACTTTGGCACGATGAAAATCAGCACCGCCCAAGAGGACAGCGTCGCGCAAACTAAGTCGTTTGTGCAGTATTGGCAAATGATGAGCGAGGATAAAAAGCGCGCCAAGGACTTTGCTACCTACGTTCTCATCGCGCTTTTCCCGCTAGCGACGACGCTTTTTGCTTTGAGTCTGGGCATCGTGACCTACCGCTACGAAAAGGGCTTTGTGTATTTTGGGATATTTGGCGTGCTATTTGGCTATTTTACGCTCATTATGCTCTTTAGTTCGCGAGTTTTTATCGCGATTGCAGCGATATTTTTGCTATTTTTTATCGCTTCTATTTTTAGCTTTAGGGCTAAAATTTTAAAAAGATACTAAGTGCGCCTTAAGCTTGTTTTTAGCTACGACGGGTCGAAATTTCAAGGCTCGCAGACTCAGCCGCACGAAAACGGCGTCGAGGATGCTCTGGGTGCGGCTCTAGCGCACGTGGGCATTTTTAGCAAAATAATCTCTAGCTCGCGCACCGATAAGGGCGTACATGCAAACAACCAAGTAGCCTGCGTCGAGTGCGGCGAGCATTTTAGCGACTTTACGCGCCTAAAAGCTCTCATCAATCGCCACGCCCACCCCGCCGTTCACGTTAAATTTATAAGCCGCGTGCAGGACTGCTTTCACCCGCGCTACGACGCTACGGCCAGAGCCTACCGCTACGCCATAAATCACGACGAGTTTTCGCCTTTTTTAGCGCCTTACGAAACTTTTTTACCGAAATTTGACCTAAATTTAGCAAACGAGCTGCTTGCGCTTTTTATCGGAGAGCATGATTTTAGCGCGTTTATGAAGCTTGGCAGCGACGTCAAAAGCCCCGTGCGGAGCGTCAAAAAAGCGTTTTGTTACGCGCGCGGCGAGCGGTCGATCATCGTTTTTAAAGCAAACGGCTTTTTGCGCGCCCAGGTTCGCCTCATGGTCGCTAGCGTCCTTAAGGCACTCGAGCTTGCAAAAAGCGGCAAATTTAAAGAAACAGACGCGCTGGAGTTTAAATTTGAGCCCGCGCAGACGACAAATTTAAACAAAAACAGCCGCGAAAAAATCTTAACCGCAAGCGACGAAAGCGTAAATTTGAGCGCCAAACACGCGGTTTGCGTCGTCTCAAAATTTGACGCCGAAAACTCAAATTTAAACAAAGCCGCAAGCATAGATACCGAAAAAAATCGCGCAAAAATCGGCAATAAAAACTCAAGCGGTTGCCGCGATGCAAATTTTCTCAAAGCAAAAGAGCTTTTGCGCCGGGCTATCTACGAGCAAAAGCCGCTTACTCGTATCCCTGCACCGCCAAACGGCCTTTATCTAAACCGAGTTTTTTACGAATGAGAAATCCAAAAATCGAAGAAGCTATCGCCGCCGTAACACAAAAGCAAAATGAGTGTAAAAAAATAGTCAAAAAATACGCTACATTTATGACTATAACGACATTTGTCGCGCCGATACTACTTTTTATTATTATGGAGCGACGCTTTGAAATATTCTTTCTTTTATTTGCAGCCATCCCAATATACGTCACGCCGAGAATTCCAAAAGTAGAAGAAACGCTGGAAGAGTATAGAAGCTTCTACAAAAATGTTTTTGTTAGCACGGTAATTGCCGATATAGATAGTAATTTTACATACGAGCCTCAAAAAGGCATCAGCGCAAACGAATTTTATAAAAGCGGAATATACAGGCGCGTAAATTTTTACGGCGAAGACCAAATAAGCGGTACTTACGCTAATGTCAAATTTCAATTAAGCGAGGCTATAAAAGTAGAAAAAACATATGACTCAAACGGCTCAAAAAACCCTTATCTGGCGCTTTTGAGAGTAAGCAAAGTCATATACGACGAATACATGGACTTTAACGGTACAGTACTAGTCTGCGAGTTTTATAAAAATTTCAAAGGACAAACGATACTAGCCGACAAGAAGGTGCTAAATACGAAAATATCTGGCGAAAAAGAGATACTTGATGATACGGAGTTCAACAACGAATTTCGCGTATTTACCGACGACAAAATAGAAGCGCGCTATCTTTTAAGTCCCGGCTTTATGCAACGCCTGCGCGAGGTTAAGCAGGGTTTTGACAGCGCCGTATCGCTAAGCGCGGCATTTATGGACGATAAATTTTATCTCTTTTTAAACGGCGCAAAAAACCGTTTTGAAAGTTCGCTCTTTGACCCGCCGCTAAGCCTTTCTGATGCACAAGCCATAAAAGACGAGATCCTGCGGCTATTACGCGTCATAGACGAGTTAAATTTGAGCCTTGACGTTTATAAATAATTTTGCTTCGGGAGTAAATTTTGCCAACGACGAGCTTAAAATTTGAGCGTAAATTCGCTCAGAAATTTAAATATAGCGCGAATTAAACGCGCAAAACTTCGCAACGCCGCACAAAGTCGGTCGCTCATAGCAGGCGCATATTTTCAAATTTAACGGCACCAACCTAAAAATAAATACAGCCGGCATTCGCTCGTAAATTTGAGCCAAATTTTACAAAATATCCCTCTGCCCTTTTGCGTTTACCGGGCTTAGCACGCCCATTTGCTCCATCTGTTCTATGATTGTAGCGGCGCGGTTGTAGCCGATTTTTAGGCGGCGTTGTAGATAGCTGATCGAGGTTTTTTGCTCGCTTAATACGATTTCTTTGGCCTCTTCGTAGAGCTCGTCTAGCTCGCCCGCTACAGCGCCGGAGCCTGTGCCCGCACCGCCGCTAGCGCCCTCCTCGGATAAAAATCTCTCGTCATAGACCACTACTTGTTGCGCTTTTAGGAAATTTACTATCGTGTCGATCTCTTTCTCGCTCGCAAAGGGCGCATGTAGCCTGATGACGCCGGGGCTGCCCGGAGGCGTAAATAGCATATCGCCGCGTCCTAGCAGACTCTCTGCGCCCATTTGATCTAGGATCACCTTACTATCGATACGCTGACCGACGCGGTAGCTGATGCGGCTAGGTAAATTTGCCTTGATTAGCCCCGTCACGACGTCCACGCTGGGGCGCTGGGTGGCGACGATGAGATGTATGCCGCTAGCGCGCGCCATCTGCGCCAGGCGCCCGATGTATAGCTCCACGTCCTTGCCGCTAGTCATCATGAGATCGGCTAGCTCGTCGATGATCACGACGATATACGGGAACTGCTCGCCGCCCTCCTCTTTCATCTTTTCGTTGTAGCTTTCGATATTTTTGGTGCGCGTGTGGCTCATGATCTTGTAGCGGCGCTCCATCTCAGCAACCATATTTGATAGCGCGGTTATAGCCTGCTTAGCCTGCGTGATGACGGGCGTGAGCAGGTGCGGGATGTCGTTATAGATACTAAACTCAAGCATTTTTGGATCTATCATCATCAGGCGCAGCGTCTGCGGGCTGTTGCGATATAGCAGACTTAGTAGCATCGCGTTTATGCCCACGCTCTTGCCAGATCCCGTCGTTCCCGCGATTAGCAGGTGGGGCAGTTTTTTTAGATCGGTGATAAAAGGCGCGCCGACGATATCCTTTCCCAGCGCGATAGTTAGCGGGCTGCTCGAGTTTTTGAAAACTTCGCTATCTAAAATTTCCTTGAGATAGACGGTTTCGATGTTTTTGTTAGGCACTTCGATACCCACGACGTCTTTGCCTGGTATCGGTGCCTGGATACGGATAGTCTGCGCGCGTAGAGCCATCGCGAGGTCGTCTTGCAGGGTTAAAATTTTACTCACCTTAATGTGCGGCGCCTGGCGAAACTCAAACGTCGTGACGATCGGACCCGTATAGGTGCGCACGACATCGCCGTCTATTTTAAATTTGCGCAGTTTATCGAGTAGATCGGAGATCTTTTGATCGATTTCGGCTTCGTTTACGCTGTTTGATCTCTTAGGCGGATCAGCTAAAAATTTAAGCGGCGGCAGTGCGAAATCCTTAGGTTTTTCAACTTTGCCTTTTTCCATTTGTTCGAGCAGTTTTTTATTTTCGGCGACTTCGTTTAAAATTTCGACGCCGTTTATAGTAGTACTTTTTTCTTCTAAATTTGACCCGCCTTCATCTGATTCGTCCGATTCGTCGTTACTGGAATCTTGTGCTTCATCTTCTAAATTTTCATCATTTTCATCGCCTAAATTTGACTCGCTTTGAGCTTTAGGCTTTTTGATTTGTCTAGGTTTTTTTTGCGATTTTTGCTTAATCTCGGCTGGGTTTTCCAATTTATCTTCATTGACGCTAGGTTCTACAAAGGCCTTTTTTAGGATAGCTAGGATGTTATCTTGCGCGATGAGGCCAAAGCTAAGCACAAAAAGCATCACGATAAAAACCCACATGCCTATCACGCCGGCGACGTCTTTTAGCGCATCATTTATGCTGTTTGCGACCAGTCCGCCGTAGTTAGCGTCCGCACCTGATTGAAACATCAAAAACGCTAAAAATAGCAGCGCCGCTCCAAGCGCAGTTTGGGCGAATTTTGCGTCAAAGCCGTCAAAACATTTGTAAATATAATACGCGAAAAATATAAAAACAAACGGATAAACGTAAGCTATAAA